>JALOLQ010000008.1 GCA_025455895.1 Solirubrobacteraceae bacterium | reverse complement strand
GCGACGCCGTCGAACTGGTCGAGGGGAGGCAAAGGCGCGCGGTCGTCGACGGTCAGCCGGGTCACCGGGAGTTCGGAGCAGCGCGCGCCGCGGGCGGCGAGGTCACGCACGGCGTGCGGGTCGCCGCCCTCTTCTCCGGCGAGGAGCACCGCGGCGCCGGAGGGCGCCGGGAAGCCGCCGGCGAAGCCGGCGGCCGTCTCCGGCGCGTAGTCCACGCGCAGCCCGCGGCGACGGAGCTGCGCCGCGCTCGCGGGGCCGACCGCGGCGAGCCGCGCGCCGCCGAGCGAGCGCACGTCGCCGCCGGAGGCGCCGAGCTGCTCGAGCAGCGCGTCCAGCGCACCGGGCGAGGTGAACACGAGCCAGTCGGCGCCGTGCAGCCGCTCGAGCAGGTCGGCCGGCGCCGGCAGCGTCTCGCTGCGCAGCACGGGCACCTCGGCCACCTCCGCGCCGGCCGCCTTGAGCAGGCGGACGATCTCGCTGGGGCGGCGGCGCACGCGCGGCACGAGGATCCGCCGCCCCGCCAGCGGCTGCGAGTCGTGCCAGACGAGCTGGTCGCGCAGCCGCACGACGTCGCCTACCACGATGAGCGCCGGCGGATGCAGCCCGGCCGCGCGGACGTGGTCGCCGAGGTGCGCCAGCGTGGCCGTGACCACGCGCTGGCCCGGGGTGGTGCCGCGCTCGATCACCGCGGCCGGCGTCTCCGCCGGCCGTCCCTCGCTCACCAGCCGCTCGCAGATGCCCTCCAGATTGGTCAGCCCCATCAAGAAGACCAGGGTGTCCGCCCCGTTCGCGACCCCATGCCAGTCGATGCGGGAGGCCGGCCTGGTCGGGTCCTCGTGCCCGGTGATGACGGCGAACGACGAGGCGTGCCTGCGGTCGGTGACAGGGATGCCGGCGTACGCCGGAGCCGCCACCGCCGAGGTGACCCCGGGGACGATGATGCACGGGACGCCGCGCTCTCTGAGATGCGTGGCCTCCTCCCCGCCGCGTCCGAAGACGAACGGGTCGCCACCCTTGAGCCGGACGACGCACTTGCCCTGCTCGGCGTGACTCGAGAGCAGCTCGTTGATCCGCGGCTGCGGGACGGCGTGGACGGCCGCCTGCTTGCCGACGTAGACCAGCTCGGCGTCGGCCGGGGCCAGGGAGAGCATGGAGTCGTCGGCCAGGCGGTCGTAGACGACGACGTCGGCCCTGGAGAGGGCGTCCGCCCCGTGCCGCGTGAGCAGCCCGGGGTCACCGGGACCGGCGCCGACGAGGTAGACGGTGCCGGGAGCAGTGGTGGAGTGGCCGTGGCTGGTCATGGGCGGCTATCCTTCATGCGACATGGCGAACGGGTCTGGACAGAACGGGGAGGCGCCGCCGTACCTCGCGGCGCTCGACCTGCGCGGTCGCCGCTGCGTCGTCGCCGGCGGCGGCGCCGTGGCGCGGCGCAAGGTCGCGGGGCTGCTGGCGGCCGGGGCGGTGGTCCACGTCGTGGCGCCGGAGGTGGACGAGATGCCGGAGGGCGCCGTCGTGGAGCGCCGGGCCGCACGGCTCGGCGACCTGGCCGGCGCCGTCGTCCTCGTGTGCGCCACGGACGATCCCGCCACCAACTCCGCGCTTGCGCGCGAAGCGCGGCGGCGCGACGTTCTCGTCAACGTGGTGGACGACCCCGACGCCGGCACCTTCACCGTGCCGGCCGTCCTGCGCCGCGGTCGCCTGCAGGTCGGCGTGTCCACGGCCGGCGCCAGCCCGCTGCTCGCCGCGGGCATCCGCGACGAGATCAGAGCTCACGTCGGCGAGGAGTACGGCGAGCTCGCCGCGCTGCTCGCGGACCTGCGCGCATCGTGGGAGCCGCGCGCGATCGCGGCCGGCGTGCCGCCGGCCGCGCGGCGCGCGGCCTGGCAGGCGGTCCTCGGCCTCCCGCTCCTCGAACTGCTCCGGGAGGGAGACCACGGGGAGGCGCGCCGGCGCGCGGAGACCGTGCTCGAGGAGGCGCTCTCCGACACCGCTTGACGGGCGCCCGTGACCGGCGCCGGTGCATGTCCGGTCACGGCCGGGGTCCCTGCGTGCGCGGACGGCGATCACCACACCTCCAGACCGACGATCCGGTCGAGCAGCTCCATGTCCAGGTAGATCTCCACGTGGTCCGCGAGCCGGTCGATGTCGTCGTCCGGCGAGACGGCAGCCGCCTCGGACCGCGCGAGCCCGGCGGCGTCGCGCAGGCCGTTGAGGAACCCGGTGCGCAGCTCCGGCTGGTCGAACAGCCCGTGCACGTAGCTGCCGCAGACGCGCGGCGCGGCGCCGGACGGCGCGGCGTCCGGGCCCGCCAGGGCCACCGCGCCGTCGTCGTGCGCGGCGCCGTCGGCGCCGCGCAGGCGCAGCAGTGGCGCGGCGCCCGGTCCGAGCTTCGTGCGGCCCATGTGGATCTCGTAGCCGCGCAGGGGCGTGCCGGCGGCCCCGAGAGGGCTGGGCACGGCCGGCGATCCGGGCGGCAAGGCTCCGGCGGAGGCCTCCTCCTGCGCGCCCTCGATGCCGAGCAGCTCCCCCTCCACGCGCACGGTGCGCTTGTCGCCGGCGAACGCCGTCTCCGCGTCCAGCAGGCCGAGCCCGTCGACGCTGCCGGCGTCCGACTCCACGCCGTCCGGGTCGTGGATGCGGCGGCCGAGCATCTGATAGCCGCCGCAGACCCCGACGACCGGTGTGCCGGCGGCGGCCGCCGCCGTCACCGCCGCCGCCAGACCGCTCTCCCGCAGCCAGGCCAGGTCGGCGATCGTGCTCTTGGTGCCGGGCAGCACGATCGCCGCGACGCCGCCGAGCTCCCCGGGCGTCGTGACGTAGCGGACGTTGACGTCCGGCTCGTCCGCCAGCGCGTCGAAGTCCGTGTAGTTGCTGATGAACGGCAGCCTCACCACGGCGATCTGCAGCGGCGCGTCCGGCCTCGCCCGGCGCCGCCGGTCCTCGATGCCCAGGGAGTCCTCCTCGTCGCCGCGCCAGTCGGCCAGCATCGGCACGACGCCGAGCGTCGGCACCCCCGTACGTTCGCGCAGAAAGGCGATGCCGGAGTCGAGCAGGCTCGCGTCGCCGCGGAACTTGTTGATCACGAACGCCGCGACGAGCTCGCGCTCCTCGGGCGTGAACAGCTCCACGTGACCGACGAGACTGGCGAACACGCCGCCGCGGTCGATGTCCCCGATGAGCAGCGAGGGGGAGCGCGCGTACAGCGCCATCTTCATGTTGACGATGTCCTGCCCGCGCAGGTTGATCTCGGCGGGGCTGCCCGCTCCCTCCATGACGATGAGGTCGTACTGCGCCCGCAGCCGCTCGAACGCGGCGGTGACGGTGGGCCACACCTCCGGCTGGTAGGCGTGGTACTCGCGCACGGCCATGTGGCGCACGGGGCGGCCGAGCACGATGACCTGGCTGCCCGTCTGCGAGCTCGGCTTGAGCAGCACCGGGTTCATGTCCACGTGCGGCTCGAGGCCGGCCGCGCGCGCCTGGTACGCCTGCGCGCGGCCCAGCTCGCCGCCCTCCGGCGTGACGTACGAGTTGAGCGCCATGTTCTGGGCCTTGAACGGGGCGACGCGGTAGCCGCGGCGCGCGTAGATGCGGCACAGCGCCGCGGCCAGCACGCTCTTGCCGGCGTGCGAGCCGGTGCCGAAGCACATGATGGAGCGGGCGCCGGAGGTGGGCGGGGCGGACGGTATCAAGACTCCACTCCTCTGCGGGCGGGGACGTCGGGGTACGGGTGGCGGACGGGCGTCATCTCGGTGATGAGGTCGGCGGCGGCGAGCAGCGCGTCGGGAGCACGGCGGCCGGTGGTCACGACCTCCTGGTGAGGCGGGCGCGCGGCCAGCGCGGCGAGGACCTCGTCGAGGTCGACGAGATCGTGCCGCAGCGCGGCGTGCAGCTCGTCGAGCACCACGAGGTCGCAGGACCGGTCGGAGAGCGCCGCCCGGGCCGCGGCCCAGGCCGCGGCGGCGGCGGCGCGGTCCTCGCCGGTGGCGGCTCCGCGCAGCAGGCCGCTGCGTGCCGTCGCCGGACGGGCGACGTCGGCGCCGGCGGCGCGCAGCGGCGCCAGCTCCGAGCTCTCCCGGCCGCCCTTGACGAACTGGACGAAGGCGACGCGCAGTCCGGCGCCGCGGGCGCGGAGCGCGAGGCCCGCCGCGGCCGTGGTCTTGCCCTTGCCGTCTCCGGTGTAGACCTGCAGCAGGCCGCGCGACCTCCGCGGCTCCTCGGCACGAGCCAGGCCCGGCTGCCCGGCAAGCCATGCGAGCACATCAGCCTCGCTCCGCACGGCCCGGGCCGGTGACGGCACGACCCCGGGAGCCGGGCCTTCGGCCCCGGGCACGTCTCCCGCCGCGGACCGCGGACGCTCGACGACGACCGCGGTCGCGCCGGCGAGCTCGACCGCCCGCAGCTTCTCGTCCAGGCCGCCGGCGGCACCACTCTCCTTGGTCACGAGCACGACGGCGCCGACGTGGCGCAGCAGCGCGACGTCGAGTTCGGCGCTCGCCGGGCCCTGCATGGCGATCACATCGCGCGGCTCGAGGCCGGCGGCGGCGCACGCCGCGAGCGATTCCGGGATCGGCAGCACGCGCGCGACCAGGCGGACGCCCGCCTCCCGCGCGGCGAGCGCATACGCGTCCACCGTCTTGCTGCCGACCGTGAGCAAGATGGCGCCGCCCCGGTCGCGCGCGAGTTCGGCCGCCAGGCGCGCGGCCTCCGCGGCGTTCGCGGCGCGCACCGTGCCGGCCGGCAGGTCGCCGGCCGGCCGCTCCAGGCGCAGATACGGCCGGCCGATTCGCCCGCACGCCTGCGCTGCGGCGACAGAGATCCGTTCGGCGAACGGGTGCGTAGCGTCCACGACCGCGTCGGAGCCGGTCACGAGCCGCTCCAGCTCCTCCTCGTCCAGCGGGCCGCACCTCACTTCGGCTCCGGTCGGCCCCACCAGCCGCGCGCCGTAGTCGCTGGCCGCGCTCACCAGCACATCGTAGCCGGCGTGCCGCAGGCCCGCGGCGAGCTCGCGAGCGTCACTCGTTCCTCCCAGGAGGAGGATCACGTCCGATACCCCCGGGGGGTGATCATGCGGCCGTCGCGCACCAGTGTCTCGCCGTTGCCGACCACGAGGATCGTGAGCATGTCCACGTCCTCCTCGCGGAGCTCGCCGAGCGTGGTCACGCGCGCCTCCTGCCCCTCGCGGAGCGCGTTGCGCACCAGGCCGACGGGCGTTCCGGGCGCGCGCCGCTCGCGCAGGATGGCGAGCGCGCGCCGCAGCGGCTCGTGCCGCCGGGTGCTGCGCGGGTTGTACAGCGCGACGACGAAGTCACCATCGGCGGCGGCCGTGAGCCGCCGCTCGATCACCTCGAGCGGCGTGAGCAGGTCGCTCAGGCTGACGACGGCGAAGTCGTTCATGAGCGGCGCGCCGAGGCAGGCCGCCGCGGCGCTCGCGGCGGTCACGCCGGGCACCACGTCGACGGTGACCGGCGAGCCCTCCGGCAGCAACTCGAGCACCAGGCCGGCCATGCCGTACACACCGGCGTCCCCGGTGCTGATGACGGCGACGCGGGACCCGGCCGTCGCCTCGGCGACGGCCGCCTCCGCCCGCGTCGTCTCCTGGCGCATGCCGCTGGCGACCGTGCGCTTGCCGGCCACCAGGCCGGCGACCAGCTCCAGGTACGGCTTGTAGCCGACGACCACGTCGGCGGCGGCCAGCGCCGCCGTCGCCGCCGCCGTCAGGTGGTCTCGTCCGCCTGGTCCCAGGCCGACGAGCCACAGATGTCCCGTGCCAGCGCCACCGTCACGCCGTCTCGCGCCAGCCTCGGCGCGAGGAGCTGCGTCTGGGCGCCGGCCAGCATCGCTGCCGGTTCGCATACTGCGGCCACTCCTGTGATCTCTTCCACGAATCCCGGCTCGCGCAGCACGTCCTGCAGGACGCGGATGCGCTCCCGGCTGACGATCTGCACGGGCACCCCCAGCCGCTCGGCGGCCTGCAGGATGCCCGCTTCGTCTCTCTTGAGGTCGATGGTCGCCAGAGCGCGCACGTCGTCGCGCGTCGCCCCCTCGGCGGTGAGGGCCTCGTCCACCGCCGCCAGCACCTGGCCCACACTCACGCCCCGCCGTGCGCCGACGCCGAGCACCAGGCGGCGGCGGGCCTCGCTGCCCGTCGTCACCACGGCCTGCCCCTGCGTCTGGGCGGCGATCTGCTCCGCGAGGCGATTGGCGCCGCCCTCGTGCCCCGAAAGCAGGCTGACGACGTAGCGGCCGGCGTCGTCCACCACGATCACCGCCGGGTCCTCGTACTTGCTGGCCACGTGCGGCGCGATGGCGCGCACCACGATCCCGCTCGCCATCACCCCGACGATCGCAGCGTGGTCCGGCCACAGGCGGCCCGCGAGTTCCACAAGGCCACCCTCGTTCACCTCGAACCCGGGCAGATAGTGGCGCGCCGCCCAGAGTGTCACGCGGTCCGGCTCGGCGAACCGGTCGCGCAATCCCGCAGCCAGCCGAGCGCCCTGCTCAGAGGCCGCGATGAGGGCGATGCCGCCCGGGCGAGGCACGCGGATCACGTCAGTCGTCCTCGCCGTCGGGGCCACCGGCCGCGTCTGCAGAGCCGCCGTCGGCCGCGTCCGAGCCGTCGACGGCATCGGCCGGGCCGGCGGCAGCGCCGCCCGGCTCCTCCGCCGTCCGGTACCCGTGCGTGAACCCGGCGTGGTAGAGCAGCGACGGATCCCCCTCGTTGCGCAGGGCATCGCCCACGAGGACCATCGCCGTCCGGTCCACTCCCGCTTCAGCCGCCTGGTCAGCGATCGTCTCGAGCGTGCCGCGCAGCACCAGCTGTTCGGGCCAGGAGGCGCGCTGCACGATCGCCGCGGAGGTCCCGGCCGGGTAGTGCTCGCGCAGATCGGCCACGGTCCCCTCGAGGTCGCCGGCCGAGAGGAAGATCGCCATGGTGGCCCGATGGGCTGCCAGCCCGGCCAGGTCCTGGCCCTCAGGCACCGGCGTGCGACCGGGCCGACGCGTGACGATCACCGTCTGCGAGACGCCCGGCGCCGTCAGCTCGGTCGGCAGCGCGGCCGCGGCGGCGACGAAGGAGCTCACGCCGGGGACGACCTCATACTCGATGCCGCGGGCGTCGAGCGCGCGCATCTGCTCGCCGATGGCGCCGTACAGGCTCGGGTCGCCGGTGTGCAGGCGCACGACTGCCTTGCCGTCCGCGTGCGCCGCCGCCATCACCTCGACCTGCTCTCCGAGCGTCATCCCGGCGCTGTCGTGCAGCTCGCAGCCGTCCCGCGTCCAGCCGAGCACCGCCTTCGGCACCAGCGACCCGGCGTACACGACCACGCCGGCCTCCTCCAGCAGGCGGCGGCCCTTGACGGTGACGAGCTCAGGGTCGCCTGGGCCGGCGCCGACGAAGCGGATCATGCGCGGTCCTCCTCGGAGTCGAGGGCCGGCTGGGGCGCGCCGTGCGGCGCGCCGTCTCCGGCCCGGTGCATCAGGACGGTGGTGAAGTACTCGCGGTCCGCCGACCAGGCGCTCAGGTCCGTGGTGCACGCCTGGTCTGCCTGTGAGGCCCGCCGCACCGCGACCGCCTCGGCGCCGGCGCGCTCGGCCGCGGCGGCGAGCGCCGGCAGGTGCCTGCCGGCCTTCATGAACACCACGTTGGGCGCCAGCCCGAGCAGCCCGCCGGCGTCGGCCGGCGGCTCGTCGGGCCAGATCAGCAGCGGCTCGCGGCCTTCCGCCAGCGGGCGGCCGACGGCGGCGGCGCAGGCGGACATGGCGGTCACTCCCGGGACCGTGCGCACGTCGGCGTCCGGCGCCAGACGGAGCACCGCCGAGAGCAGGTAGCTCCAGGTGCTGTAGAGCATCGCGTCGCCCAGCGTGATGAAGGCGACGGGCGCACCGGCGGCGGCCAGACGCAGCAGCAGCGCCGCCGCCTCGTCCCACGCCTCGCGCAGCTCGTCGCGGCGCTCCGTCATGGGGAAGTGCGCCGTGTGCACGTCGCACCCGGCGGGCAGGTGCGCCCGGGCGATGCTGAGCGCCAGGCTCTCGCCGCCGCGGCGCGGCGCCGGCGCGAGCACGGCGCCGGCGTGCTGCAGCACCTCCACGGCGCGCACCGTGAGCAGGCCCGGGTCGCCCGGCCCGACGCCGACGCCGTAGATCACGCCCCAGCTCGTCCCCGTACTCACGCGTCCTCCTCGACGTCGGCGCTGGTGACCCACACCGGGTTGAGCGCGTCGAAGCGGAGCAGCGGTCCGGCGGGCAGCCCGCGCGCCACGCTGAGCTGGCTGCACGCGAAGCCGGTCCAGGGCGGCCGGCGCAGCCTCGCCGCCGCCGTCGCCGTCGTCTCGAGGCACGTGGTGTTGCACACGACACGGCCGCCGGGGCGCAGCAGCGCCGGCAGGGCCTCGAGGATCGCCTCCAGCCCTCCGCCGCTACCGCCGACCAGGATGCGGTCGAACGACGCCGGCGCGAGACCGGCGAGGGCTTCCGGCGCCTCGCCGGCGAGCACCGTGAGGTTGGAGAGTCCGAAGCGGGCTTCGTTCTCCCGGATCAGCCCGAGAGCCTCGGGGTCGCGCTCCAGCGCCACGACCCTGCCGTGCGGGCAGAGCAGCGCCGCCTCCACGCTGAGGCTGCCGGTGCCGGCGCCGACGTCCAGCACGGCGTCCGTCGGACGCAGCGCCGCGAACGCCATGGTGAGCGCACGCACCTCGCGCTTGGTCATGGGGACGTCCCCGCGCGCGAACAGCTCGTCGGGGAGGCCCGGTGGGACGGTGTTCATGCCGGTTCCTCCCGGTCGACGACGACGACGGACAGGCCGTCGAACTCCTGGGCGGCGACGCTCGCCGCAGCGCCACTGGTGATGCGCTCGCCCGGCTCGCCGAGTCGCTCGAGCACCGTGACACGCGCCTCGATGCCTGCGGCCACCAGCGCCGCCGCAAGCGCCTGCGGCGTGCGGCGCGCGTCCGTGAGCGCCAGCACGTGGGGGTGCGCGCGGACGTCCGCGACCACACCTTCGATCTCCAGCCCGTGGGCGCTTGCGAAGTGCAGGTCGTGCCACGGCCGGCCCAGGCGCGCCGCGGCCAGCTGGGCGGAGCTGACGCCCGGGAGCGTGACGATCTCGGCGCCCGGAAGGAGCCGGCGCAGGGCCACGGGGATGCCGAAGAACCCGGGGTCGCCGCTGGCCAGCACGACGACCCGGCGGCCGGCATGCGTGCGGAGCGCCGCCGCGACACTCACCATGTCGGCGCCGACGACGACCTGCTCGGCGCCGGCAGGCGCGAAGCGCTCGAGCTGGCGGCGGCCGCCGGCGACGACGTCTGCCCGGCGGATGACCTGCCAAGCGGCCGGCGTGAGCCACTCCGCGGCGCCGGGGCCGGTGCCGACGACGGCGAGCTCGAGCACCGGCAGGGCGGCGGAGGCCGGACCGGCTTCGGGCGCGTCCTCGACGGACGCGGCGGCCGCGGATGCCGCGCGCAGCGCCGCCGAGCGGCCGATCACCTCGCCGTCGTATGCGACGACGGCGCAGTCACAGCGCGGCACGGCGCCTTCGCCGGCGCGGCGCCCGGCTCTCTCGGCGGCGCGGCGGGCGGCGCGCTCGGCCACGTCGTCCCACACCTCATCCAGGCCGGCGTCCGCCAGGGTCGCCACGGCGGCCTCCACCGTCGGCAACTCGAGGACCTTCGTCACCAGCGTGGGCGGCGCGCCTGCGGCGGCCGCCAGCGCCGCCAGCGTCTCCAGACGTGCGTCCGCGACGCGACTGTGCGTGTTCCACACCCCGGCTGCGACCTTGACCAGCTTGCCGGCGTGCCCCACCAGCACCACGCGCGCCACGCCGGCGTCGACGCAGCGGTCGAGCAGGTCGCCGACGAAGTTGGCGCACTGCACGATCTGCGTCTCGGCGGCGCCGAACCGCTCGCGCGCGGCGCGTTCACCGAACCCGCCCGGCGCGAGGTACACAGTGTCCCGGTCGTCGGCCAGCGCCACGTCCACCTGGGGGAGCAGGGACCGCACCCAGGCATCCTCGGATTTGGGGACCACGCGACCGGACGTGCCCAGCACGGAGAGCCCGCCGACGATGCCCAGGCGCTCGTTGTAGGTCCGCTTGGCGGTCTGCTCGCCGCCGGGGATGCTCACGGTCACTCGCAGCGGCTGCTCGGCGAGCACCGCGCCCACGGCTGCTGCGATCATCTGCCGCGGCACCGGGTTGATCGCCGGCTCCCCGGGCGGGATCTGCAGACCGGCCCGGGTGACGCTGCCCACACCCGGGCCGGCGACGAACTCGATGGCCGGCGGCGGGACGGCGGCGTCGCCGGTCGCTACGATCTCCACTTCCGCGACGACCGTCATGCCGTCGGTGACGTCCGGGTCGTCGCCCGCGTCCTTGACCACGGCCGCGCGGGCGCGGCCCGGCCGCGGCAGCTCGACCCACTCGACGGAGAGCGTCACGCGCTCGCCGTCCGGCAGCTCCACGTCCACGGCGTCGCAGGTCGACCCGGTGAGCGCGTGCGCCGCGGCGGCCGCGGCGGCCGCGGCGCACGTCCCCGTCGTGAGCCCGCTGCGCAGCTCTGAGCCGGATTCCGTCACACCGCTCCCTCGGCCACGCGCAGCAGCGCGTTCACGGTCGTGGCAGCGAGCGGGCTGCCGCCCCGCGTCCCATCAACGGCGATGAAGGTCAGGTCGGTTGCCGTGAGCGCCGCCTTCGACTCGGCGGCGTCGACGAACCCCACCGGCATGCCGATGACGAGCGCCGGTCGCGCCACGCCCTCGGCCGCCAGCGCGAGCACCTCGCGCAGGGCGGTCGGCGCGTTGCCGAGCGCCACGACAGAGCCGTCGAGACGCGCACCGAAGGCGCGCATGGCGCAGGCGGCCCGAGTACGGCCCGTGCGCCGCGACTCCTCGGCGATCGCCTCGTCGGCGATCAGGCACTCGACCGCGCCGCCGAGCGCCTCCACCCGGTTCGTGTTCACGCCGATGCGGACCATGTGCGTGTCGGTGACGACGAGGCAGCCCCCGCGGAGCGCCGCGACGCCCGCGTCCACGGCCCCGTCCGAGAACTTCACGAACGGCGCCAGTGAAGGATCGCCGGTGGTGTGCACCAGGCGCTTCACGACCGCCCGCTCGCCCGGCGACCAGTTGCCCGCCGGCAGCAGCCCGTCGATGATCTCCATGCTGCGGACCTCGATCTCGTGCGGCTTCAGGCCAGGCATTCGGCCTCCCCGGCGCGCTCGATCAGAATCTCGGCGAGGCGCGGGTCCGCGCCGAACGGCCGGCCGAAACGGAAGGCGACGTCCGGATGCTGCGCCGCGAACCCGGAGAGCATCCCGGGGATGTCGCGGCGGATGTGCATGCCGTCGAACAGGAAGCAGGGCTGCACGACGATCTCGGTCGCTCCTCCGGCGACCGCCTCCGCCACGGCCGCGTCCAGGCCCGGCTCCGCGAGCTCCATGAAGGCCGGCAGTACGGGCTCGTCGCGGCGGGCGCGCAGCTGCCCGACGAGCTCCATGAACTGCGCCGTCGCGGCGGGGTTGCGGCTGCCGTGGCCGAGGACGATCAGGACTGAGCTCATGCGGATGGACCTCCGGTGTGGGCCGAGGCGTAGGCCCGGCAGCGCTCGAGCCAGTGCTCGAGCAGGGCCGGGTACCCGGCGAAGTGCAGATGGACGTACGAGGCGAAGAGGTCGCCGGCGGCGTAGCCCTCCGGCGAGTCCTCGTGGATATAGGCGGGCTGCTGCTCGTTCTCGAGCTCGCAGCTCGAGTAGTGGAACTCGTGGCCGCGTACGGTGACGCCGGCCGGCCCCAGCAGCGAGTCGCCGGCCAGGCGAGCCTCGCGGTAGCCCATCCCCTGCAGCCGCTCGTGCATCGCCGCCCGGCCGGGGACTGCGCCGACGAGCGGCCAGCTGCGCCCGTCCAGGTCGGAGAGGGAGCGGCAGAGGTACAGCAGGCCGCCGCACTCGGCGTACACGGGCAGGCCGCCGGCGATCGCGACGGCCAGCCGGCTCCGGAACGCCTCGTTGCCCGACAGCTCGCGGACGTGCAGCTCGGGGTAGCCGCCGCCCAGGTAGAGCCCGTCGCAGACGGGCAGCTCGGCGGCGGTCAGCGGGCTGAAGTGGACGAGCTCCGCGACGCGGGCGCGGAGCTGCTCGAGGTTGTCCGCGTAGTAGAAGGCGAAGGCGGCGTCCCAGGCGACGGCGATGCGCGGGCCGGCGGGGGGTTCCACGGGACCCGGGGCGGGCGCCGCCGGGCCGGCGGCATCCGCCGCCGGCAGCTCCGGCGCCTCCTGCGCCAGCGCCAACACGCGGTCCACGTCCACGTGCTCCTCGACGTGCTCCGCAAGCCGCTCCATCACGGCCTCGACCTCCGAGCTGAGCTCGTCGGCCACGACGAGGCCGAGATGACGGGAGGGCAGCTCGAGGTGCTCGGCGGAAGGGACGTACCCGAGCACCTCCACCCCGGCGCGCGCGAGCGCCGCCTCCACCGCGTGGCGCGAACGCCGCGGGTTCCAGCGGTTGAGGATCACGCCGGCGACCCGCACCGCCGGGTCGAACGTGGCGAACCCCAGCGCGAGCGCTCCGGCGCTGGCGGCCATGCGGGAGGCGTCGATCACGAGCACCACCGGGGCGCCGAGCAAGCTCGCCACAGCCGCGGTGCTCGACGGCGTGATCCCGTCGCGATGCCCGTCGAACAGGCCCATGACGCCCTCGATCACGGCGACGTCCGCGTCCGCGCCGGCGACGGCGGCTCGCACCGCCGGCTCGCCCATCATGAAGAGGTCGAGATTGCGCCCCGCAGGCCCGGCGGCGTAGCGCTGGTAGCCCGTGTCGAGGTAGTCCGGACCGACCTTGAACCCTTGCACGCGCCGGCCGCGGCGGCGCAGCGCCGCCATGAGCCCCAGCGCGATGGTCGTCTTGCCCTCGCCGCTGCGGGGGGCTCCGACGACGAACCGCGGGACCGTCACGGTGCGGGCCGCGTTCACCGCGCTCACGGAGCCGCCTCGGGAGGTGTCGTCGCGGCGAAAGCCGCGAGGAGCAGGTCGTTCTGCTCCGGATGACGAGGACTGACACGGATGTGCCGCGGCAGCCCGAACGAGCTGCAGTCGCGGACCAGGCAGCCGCGCGCCAACAACTCGCGGCGCAGCGCCGGCGCGTCGCCCGCGTGCACGAGGAAGAAGCCGGCGGTGGTCGGCTCGGTGGTCCAGCCGCGCTCACGGAGGCCGGCGACCAGCCGGTCGCGCTCGCTGGTGAGCAGGTCCACCGAGCGCCGGTGGTGGTCGAGGTCGCGCAGCGCGGCGACGCCCGCCGCCTGGGCGCAGGCGTTGACGCTCCAGGGCGGCGCGGCGGCGCGCAGCGCCGCCGCCGGCCCCGGCTCGGCGACGGCGTGCCCGAGCCGGAGCCCCGCGAGCCCCCAGTACTTGGTCATCGAGTGGAGCACAACGAGGTTGCCGGCGGCCAGCGACGCCCGCTCCCACTGCGGCTCGGGCAGGAGGTCGCAGTACGCCTCGTCGAGGACGAAGAGCGTCCGCGGATGGTCGGCGACGAGCGCGGCGATGAGCTCCGCAGGCAGCGCCGCGCCGGTGGGATTGCTGGGAGAGCAGAGCCAGCAGAGCTCCGGCTGCGCAGCGAGGGCGTCGCGCAGGGCGGGCTCGTCGCAGAAGAAGCCCGCCCCGGGCCCGCGGTGCACCAGCGGCACCCGCTCCAGCCTCGCGCCGGCCAGCTCAGTGGCCACCTCGCACTCGCCGAACACCGGCGCGAGCGCGAGCGCCACGTCGCCGGACTCCAGGGCGAGCTGCGCCACGAGCCGGATGAGCTCCGTGCTCCCGTTGCCGCAGACCACCTGCTCCGGCTCGACCGCGTGTCGGTCGGCCAGCGCCGCGGTGAGCTCGGCGGCGTGCGGATCCGGATAGGCGTCCACGACGGCGCCGGCGACCGCGGCCGCCACCCCGTGGGCGGCGCCGAGCGGCGACTGGTTGGAGCTGAAGTCGACGATCGCGCCCGGGTCGACGCCCTCGGCGCGCAGCGCCGACGGGTCGACCGCTCCGTGGACCGACGCCCGCACGGTACGGATCAATCCGCGGGAGGCGGTCATCGGTGCACCAGGCCGGTGAGCACCGCGGCGAGGCCGGCGGCCAGAGCGACAGTCGCGCCGCCGGCCGCCCAGACGCGCCACACCGCGTCGTCGATCACAGCACACGTCAACGGCCGGTCCGCCGCGCCCAGCGCGTAGGCGCCCGGCTTCTCCAGCCGCACGCCCAGGCTGCCGGCCATGGTCGCGATGGCGAGCGTCTTGTTGGGCCCGTACCGCGGCTGGTGCTGGGTGCGGAACGCCCACCAGGCTCGGCCGGCCGTCCCCTTGACGGTGGACACCGCCACGAGCAGAAGGCCGGTGATGCGCGTCGGAAGCCAGTTGGCCGCGTCGTCGCTGCGGGCCGCGGCCTTGCCGACGTACTCGCGGTCGTCGCGATAGCCGAGCATCGCGTCCATCGTGTTGACGGCCCGGTAGGCAAGCGCACCCGGTAACCCGAACAGGGCGTAGTAGAACAGTGGAGACACGACACTGTCGGTGGTGTTCTCCGCGAGCGACTCGACCGTCGCGGAGACGATGAGCGGAGGATCGAGGTCTGGAGAGCGGCTCACGAGGGCCGCCAGGGAGGCG
>JALOLQ010000191.1 GCA_025455895.1 Solirubrobacteraceae bacterium | reverse complement strand
GAAGCCGCGCCGCTCGGCGTACTTCGTGAGCATCCGGTAGAGGTCGCCGGCCCACAGGCCCGCCTCCTCGCCGCCCGCCCCGCCCTGGATCTCGACGATGACGTTCTTCTCGTCGTTGGGATCGGTCTCGACCATCGCGAGCCGGATCGCCTCCTCGAGCTCCTCGATCCGCGCCCGGGCCGTGGCCAGCAGGTCGCGGATCTCGGGGTCGTCCTCGCCCTCGTCGAGCATCTCCTGGGCGCCGGCCGCGTCGTCGGTCGCGCGGCGCCACTCCTCGGCGAGCTTCGCCGCCGGCTCGAGCCGGCGGTACTCGCGGCCGGCCTCCGCGTAGCGGTTGCGGTCCCCGATCACCGCGGGATCGACGATCTGCGCCGACACGTCGGCGAAGCGCGCCTCGATCTGGTCGACCAGGGACTCGATCATCGAATCGAGGGTACCGGCGACCGGCCGGCCCTCAGGCCGCGATCTCGACGCCGGTGAGCTGCTCGGCGCCGAGGTCCTCCGAGCGCTCGAGCACCGCGCCGAGCGCGGCGATCGCCACGGCGAGCTGGGTGTGGTCCGGCTCGCGGGTGGTCAGCAGCTGGAGCTTCAGGCCCGGCCACATCAGCGCGCGCACCCAGGCCCGGCGCCGATGCTTGCCGGCGAGCTTGATGAGCTCGAACGAGATCCCGGCGATCAGCGGGACGCCGACGATGCGGCTCAGGACCAGCGCCCACCAGGGCAGCAGCCCCAGCGGCGAGAAGACGAAGATCGCGACGATCATCACCAGCAGCAGGAAGCTCGTCCCGCAGCGCGGGTGCAGCCGCGAGAAGCGCTGGGCGTTCTCGGGCGTCAGCTCGAGACCCGCCTCGTAGCAGGAGATCGTCTTGTGCTCGGCGCCGTGGTACTCGAACACGCGCCGCAGGTCGCGCAGGCGCGAGATGATCACGAGGTACGCGAGGAAGATCGCCGTGCGCAGGAGGCCCTCGACGAGCCAGAAGAGCACCGCCGAGCCGAGCTGGTCCTTGATGAGGTTCGTGAGCGTGACCGGGACGACGAAGAACAGCCCGACCGCGAGCACGAGCGAGAGGATGATCGTGCCGACCCACATCCAGCCGGGGAGGTCCTCCTCCTCTTCGGGCATCTGCGCGTTGGCGGAGATGCCCAGCGCCTTGAAGCCGATGACGAGCGACTCGCCGAGCGCGAACACGCCGCGGACGATCGGCAGGCGCAGCAGGCGGTGCCGGGTGAGGATCGAGGTGACGTCGTGCGCCTCGACGGTGATCTCCCCGCGCGGCGGGTCGCTGAGGTCGATCCGCTCGCCCTTGGGGTCCATCTGATCGGCCGCCGGCCGCCGGCAGGCGACGGCCCAGCTGCCCGGGCCGCGCATCATCACGCCCTCGAGGACGGCCTGGCCGCCGACCGGGGCGTCGCGCGTGGCGACCCACGCACCCGGCTCCGCGTCGAAGGCGGGGGCCGGGACGCCCTCCGGCGCGGGCGGGCGCTCGGCGGTCGCCACGGCGGGCGCTGACCTAGCGCTTCTCGGTCGCGCCGGAGCGGCGCGCGGCGCGGCGGCGGAAGCGCTCGACGCGGCCGCCGGTGTCCACGAGCTTCTGCTTGCCCGTGTAGAACGGGTGGCAGTTCGCGCAGATCTCGACGTGGATCTCGGGCGCCGTGGAGCGCGTCGTGAACTCGTTGCCGCACGTGCAGCGCACGTGGGACTCGACGTACTCGGGATGGATATCGGTCTTCATCGTTCCGAGCAGTCTAGCCGGGGACGCCGGCCGTCAGGTGCCGGCCTGGACGGCCGCGCGGCAGGTGCGCTCGAGCACGTTGGCCTGCTCGTCGGACTCCTCGACCTGGCCGGCGGCGTCGACGACGAACCGCACGCGTGAGCCGGGGGTGCAGCGCGGCGCGATGAACGTCACCTCGGCGCGCGCGCCCGGGGCCAGCGGCCCGACGACCTGCGCGGGCTGCGTGGTCTCGTTGACCGTGAGCGCGACGGCGAACGGCCGCCCGGTCGAGCCGGGGCCGAGGTTGCGCACCTTGACCCGGTAGACGACCGCGTCGCCGCGGTCGGCGGGGGTGATCGAGGGATCGAGCAGCACGAGGTCCGGGAGCGTCCCGGGCTGCACGCAGCCGGCGGTGAGCTTCGTCAGCGTGCGGCGGATCTTCCCGCCGGCGTCGCGCCAGCGGTAGCCGATGCGCGCCCGGTAGGCCGCGCCGGCCGGCAGCGAGAGGACCTTCTTCTTGACGATGAAGCTCGAGATCCCCGGGTCGGAGAGGTCCCACTCGTCGAAGCTGTCGACCCCGCTGATCTGGGACCAGCGGCCGTCGGGGAGCGGGCGCTGGAAGAGCTCGAAGCGCATCTCCATGCGCCCGCGGAACTTGCGCACGGCGGGCATCACGCCCTTGAAGGTGGCGGCACGGGACCCGTTCGCCGTGCTGCAGGACTCGAGCTTGGCCAGCAGCGGCGCGCGCTTGGCGGCCGCGGTGGCCTGCAGCGTCACGCCGGTCGTCGCCGGGGCGGCGCCGGCCGGCACGAGCAGCAGGACGGCCGCGAGCAGCGGCACCGAGAGTCTCCGGGCGTGGGACATGCGCTCCTGAAACACGACAGGGGCGCAATGGTTGCGCCCCTGCCCGAGGTTCGTCCAGCGCCGCAAGGGCTACGTCAGCTGGTAGAGCGGCCCGTCGCCGCCCTCGGGCGGCGTCAGCCGGCCGCCCTTGGCGGTGATCGCGCCGCACTGGACGCAGTTCGTGTAGTTCACGATCACGTCGACGGGCCCGGTCTCCGGCGCGTCCTCGGGGATCTCGTAGACCCCGGCCGGGCACATCCACTTCCAGGTCTCGGCGATCTCGCGCGGGACGCTCTTCTGCACCCGGATGTGGTTCGGCGCGTCGTCGCGGGTCTGGTTGCCCGTGATGTAGACGCTCGAGAGCTTGTCGAAGATGTACGTGTTGTCCGGCTTCGGGTAGTCCTCGTGCGTGTCGCCGAGGAACATCGCCTGCTCGTCGTTGCGGTGCCACTCGAGCTTGCCGCCCGGCAGCTTGCCCTTCGTGACGATCGAGAGGTTCACCAGCGGGCCGCCCTTGATGAAGCCCTTCTGGAACGGCTGGCGGGTGTTGCGGACCTGGTACAGCTCCTTGCCGGTCTGCGACTCCTCGATCGCGTCCTCGTAGGACTCCAGCGACGTGCCGCCCTGCGAGAGCATCGTGTAGATCTCCTCGGCGGCGATCTTGCCCGAGAGCACCGAGTGGTGCACGCCCTTGAGCGAAACGGTGTCCACGAGGCCGGCGGCGTCGCCGACGAGCAGCGCGCCGGGCATCGAGAGCTTCGGCATCGACCAGTAGCCGCCGCCGGGCAGCGCCTTGGCGCCCCAGCCGACGCGCTCGCCGCCCTCGAGGATGCCGCGGACGAGCGGGTGCGTCTTGAACTGCTGGAGCAGGTCGTGCACGGAAGTGGTCGCGTCCGCGTACTCGAGGTCCACGACGAAGCCGATCGAGACCAGGTCGTCCCCGGTCTTCTCGTCCTTCATCGGGTAGATCCACGAGCCGCCGATCTGGCCGTACTTCGCGGAGATCTTCAGCGGCCACGGCCCGATCGTGTGGATCACGCGGTCGAGCGGCTTGGCGACCTTCCAGACCTCCTTGACCCCGAGCTCCCAGACCTGCGGCTCGCGGTTCTCGCCGAGGCCGAACTCGCGGATCGCGGCGCCGGTGAGGCTGCCCCAGCAGCCGTCCGCCAGGACGACGACCTGGGCCTTGATGTCGGTGCCGGGCTCGAAGTTGCCGAGCTCCTCGCCCTCCTTGCCGCGGCCCTTGTCCCCCGAGCGCACGCCGACGACGCGGCCGTCCTCGACGATCAGCTGGGTCGCCGAGGTCTCGGTGAGGATGTAGGCGCCGTTCTCCTCGGCGATGCGCTGCTGGAACCGCGCCAGCGCGGCGACGGAGATCACCTCGTTGCCGTGGTTCTTGAACGGCGGGGGCGGCGGGATCGGGATCTTCGTCTTCCCGCTGGGAAGCATGTAGACCGATTCCTTGTGGACCTCGCCGAACGCGAAGCCCTCCTTGCGCCAGTCCTCGCGGCTCATGTCCGGGAACAGCTCCTGGAGCGGCCCCGGGCGCATGACGGCGCCCGAGAGGTTGTGCCCGCCGCAGGTCTTGGCCTTCTCCGCCGCCCACGACGGCCACGCCGACCTCGATGATCTCGTCCTCGGGGTCCAGGCCCCGCTTGAGGAACTCGTCCGGCGAGTCCACCGGCGGCGGGAACGCCGCCGGGACCGCCTTGCCGTTCGATCCGGCCATGGTGCTCAGCCGCCCTTCTTCGCCTTCACGGCCTCCGTCAGCTTCGGGAGGATCTTGTTCAGGTCACCGACGATGCCGAGGTCGCTGAACTCGAAGATCGGAGCGTTCGCGTCCTTGTTGATCGCGACGATGTTCTCCGAGTTCTGCATGCCGACCTTGTGCTGGATCGCGCCCGAGATGCCGGCCGCGAGGTAGAGCTTCGGCGCGACGGTCTTGCCCGTCTGGCCGATCTGGCCCGCGTACGGGAACCAGCCGGCGTCGACCACCGCGCGGGTGGCGGCGACGGCGGCGCCGCCACCGAAGGCGGAGGCGAGGTCCTCGCAGAGCTGGAAGCCCTCGGCGGCGCCGAGGCCGCGGCCGCCGGCCACGAGGACGTTCGCGCCCTCGATGTCGACCTGCTCGCCGCGCTGCTCGCCGCGGATCAGCATCTGCGCCTGGGTCGAGAACGGCGAGTAGCTGACGTCGAGGTTCTCGACGGCGGCCGGGCCGGAGCCCGACTCCCGCAGCTCGAAGGCGTTCAGGCGACCGATGATGATCCCCTTCTCGCCGGCGAAGCGGATCTCGCTGATCGCCGAGTCGCCCAGGACGGGGCGCTCGGCGACGAGCGCGCCGTCGGTGATGTGCACCGCGGTGATCTCCATCGCCACGCCGATGCCCAGGCGCGCGGCGAGACCGGCGCCGACCTCGAAGCCGAGCAGACCGCCGCCGAACAGCGCGTAGTCGTAGGCGCCCGAGGCCCAGGCCGCGGCCATCGCGTCGACGACCGGCTGGGCGAGGCCCTCCGGACCCTCGGCGCGCAGGACCTTCGTGGCCCCGTGGGTGCCGAGCGAGGCGGCGAGGTCGTCGGCGACGCCCTCCCCGACCAGGATCGCGTGGCACTCGCCGCCGGTCTTGGCGGCCAGATCGGCGCCCTCGGAGACGGCGCCGAGCGAGTTCTTGTTGATCGCGCCCTCGTAGTGGAGCGCGTAGACCAGGATGTTCGCCATCTAGATCAGCTTCCTCTCGTCGAGCCAGGCGACGATCTTCTCGACCGTCTCGGCGGTGTCCTCGTCCTCGATGATCTGCCCCGGCTCCTTCTTCGGCGGCAGCGACGAGCCGACCCACTTGGCGGTCGCGTTGTCACCGCCGACCTTCGCGGCGTCGATGCCGACGTCGCCGGTCCCGACGGTGTCGAGCGGCTTCTTCTTGGCGCCCATGATCGCCTTCAGCGACGGGTAGCGCGGCTCGTTGATCGCGTCGCCGACGGAGATGACCGCCGGGAGCTGCACCTTGACGGTGTCGTAGCCGTACTCGGCCTGGCGCTCGGCCTTGAGCTCGGTGCCGCCCTCGACCTCGAGCTTGATGACCTGCGTGAGCGAGGGCATCTGGAGGTGGTCGGCGACCACGGCGCCGACCGTGTAGCACTCACCGTCGTCGGACTGCTGGCCGAGCAGGACGAGGTTCGGCTCCTCGCGCCTCAGCACCTGGGCCAGCGCGTAGCCGGTGCCGGCGACGTCGGAGCCGGCGAGGGCGTCGTCGCTCAGGTGCACCGAGCGGTCGGCGCCGAGCGAGACGGCCTTGTGGAGCGCGCGGACGGCGGACTCGGGGCCCATGGAGACCGCGACGATCTCCTCGACGGGCAGCGCGCCGCTCTCCTTGAGCTGCATCGCGGCCTCGATGGCGTGCGTGTCGTACGGGTTGAGGTTCTTCTCGCCGCTGCGGTCCATCCGACCCGTGGACGGGTCGATGCGCTTCTGGACGGCAGCGTCTGGCACCTCTTTCACCAGGACGCAGATCTTCACTTCAGGTCCTCCTGTGGCAACGGGGATTCGGTGTGTACCGGCGATATGGACTGACGAGACAATCGGGGGGATCGGCGCTGCAGGAGCGGCGATCCGCCACGGGGGCGGCGACGACGGTCAGCGCGGTTCGCGCTGCTCGACGGCGCCTTCGATGAAGTCGATGATGCCCTGGGTGGGCGCGCCGGGCGTGAACACCTCGGCGACCCCGAGCTCCTTGAGCTCGGGGATGTCGTCGGCGGGGATCGTCCCCCCGACGGTGACGAGCACGTCGCCGGCGCCCTCGCCGCGCAGCAGCTCGACCACGCGCGGGACGAGCGTCATGTGGGCGCCGGAGAGGATCGACAGGCCGACGGCGTCGGCGTCCTCCTGGATCACCGTCTCGACGATCTGCTCGGGCGTCTGGTGCAGGCCCGTGTAGATGACCTCCATGCCCGCGTCGCGCAGGGCGCGCGCGATGATCTTCGCGCCGCGGTCGTGGCCGTCGAGGCCGGGCTTGGCGACGACGACGCGGATCTTCCTCTGGCTGGGGGCGCTGGTCATGGGCTTCGGTACGGGCCGCGAAGGGTAGATGATCAGCGGCCGCGGGCGCCGTGCGGTGACGCCGGCGTCACGGTGGAAAGCCGGCCCGGGCGGCGCTGACGCGCCGCCCGGGCACAGGCCCTCCGGGCTCGGTCCCAATTTCGGACCCGGAGCTTGGGGCGTGCGCTCAGCGCACGCGGACGGTCATCTCCATCCCGGTGTGGAGCGTGCAGAGATACCGGAAGCTGCCGCGCTTGCGAAACGCGACCCGCACCGGCTTCGGGCGCACCGCGGGCTGCAGGTAGCGCCGCGGGATCGCCGGGCCCTTGAGGTTGTGCGCGAGGACGCCGGCCCAGACGAAGCGCACCGCCGAGCCCGGGCGCACCGTCACGCTCGCGGGGCTGAAGAACGAGTCCTTCAGGCGGACGGTCCGCGTCGACGCGTTCGCGGCGGGCGCCGTGAGCGCCGCGCCCGTGATCATCAGCGCGGTGACGAGGGCGACGCGTCGCAGCACGGCCCGCCTCAGAAGACCGGGGTCTCGGTGTAGCTGCCGAAGACGCCCTGGAGCGCCTCGATGATCTCGCCCTCGCTGGCGTGGACCCGGGCACACTCGATCAGCGGCGCCATGAGGTTCTCGGACGGCCGGACCGCCGCGGCCCGCAGCGTGCCGAGCGAGGCCTCGACGGCCGCGCCGTCACGGCGCGCGCGAACGCCCTGGAGACGATCGATCTGCTTGCGCTCGAGGCGTTCACTCCCACCACCATGCGCCGCCCGGCGTCGATCTCCTGCTGGAGCTCGTAGCTCGCGTCGGCGATCTCGCGCTGGCAGAAGTTCTGCTTGACCGCCTCGACCATGCCGCCGAGCTCGTCGATCCGGCGGAAGTACTCGTAGGCCTGGCGTTCCATCTCGTCGGTCAGCGCCTCGACGAAGTACGAGCCGCCGAGCGGGTCGATCGTGGTCGCCGCGCCGGTCTCGTGGGCGATGATCTGCTGCGTGCGCAGCGCGATCCGCACCGCGTTCTCGGTCGGCAGCGCGAGCGCCTCGTCGTAGCTGTTGGTGTGCAGCGACTGGGTGCCGCCGAGCACGCCGGCCAGCGCCTCGATCGCCGTGCGGGTGATGTTGTTCAGCGGCTGCTGCGCGGTGAGCGAGACGCCGGCGGTCTGCGTGTGGAAGCGCATCAGCCAGCTCTTGGGGTTCTTCGCGCCGAACGTGTCTCGCAGCTCGCGGGCCCAGATCCGGCGCGCGGCGCGGTACTTGGCGATCTCCTCGAAGAAGTCGATCTGCGCGTTGAAGAAGAAGCTCAGGCGCGGGGCGAAGTCGTCGACGTCGAGCCCGCGGTCCACGGCCTGCTCGACGTAGGTGAGGCCGTCCTTCAGCGTGAACGCCAGCTCCTGGGCGGCGGTCGAGCCGGCCTCGCGGATGTGGTAGCCGGAGATCGAGACCGGGTGCCAGCGCGGCATCTCCTGCGAGCACCACTCGATCATGTCCCCCAGCACCCGCATCGCCGGGTCGATCGGGAAGCACCACTCCTTCTGAGCGATGTACTCCTTGAGGATGTCCGCCTGGATCGTCCCCGCCAGCTGGTGCGCCGGGACGCCCTGGCGCTCGGCGGCGACGACGTAGTAGGCGAGCATGATCGCCGCCGGCGCGTTGATCGTCATCGAGACGCTCACCTCGCCGAGATCGATGCCCCGGAACAGCGTCTCCATGTCGTCGAGCGTGTCCACGGCGACGCCCTCGCGGCCGACCTCGCCCAGCGAGCGCGGCGAGTCCGAGTCGTGGCCCATGAGCGACGGCATGTCGAACGCCGTCGAGAGACCCGTCTGGCCGTGGTCGAGCAGGTAGCGGAAGCGCTCGTTCGTCTCCTCCGCGGTGCCGAACCCGGCGAACTGCCGCATCGTCCACAGCCGCCCGCGGTACATCGAGGGGTAGACGCCGCGGGTGAACGGGTAGGCGCCCGGGACGCCGATCCGGTCGGCGTCCGGCAGGTCGCGCTCGGTGTAGAGCGGCTCGATCGGCACCCCGGAGAGCGTCGTGAACGTCGCGTCGCGCTCAGGCACCTGCGCGTACGCCTCGCGCCAGTCGTCGAAGGTCTGCGGCGTCTCGCTCGTGCCCGGGGTGGTGGCCATGGGCGGGGATTCTACGGACCGGCGTGACGGGGGCGTCAGGTTTGGCCGGCGCATGCGCCGCCGCCGGGAGCCGGCGCGTGTAGATTGCGCGACCGGATGTCCGAGGAGCAGGTCAGCGAAGCGGGCGAGCCGGCGCCGGCCCCGACGCGCGCGCCGGGCCGGCGGCGCCTCGTGTGGCTCGTGGTGGGACTCGCCGTGGCGATCGCGCTGATCACCTGGCTGATCGTGCGAGGCGGCGACGACGAGCCCGCGAACCCCGCACCCGCGGTCACCGCCGGGCAGCCGCAGGTCCTCGGCGAGGACGAGCTGCGGGCGTTCGGGCGCGAGCAGGCGATCCCGATCTACTGGGCGGGTCCGCGGCCGAATCGCCGGTACGAGCTGACGCAGACCTCCGGCGGGCAGGTGTTCATCCGGTATCTGCCGCCGGGCGTCGAGGCGGGCGACCGCCGCCGGCGCTCGCTCACCGTGGGCACATACCCCCAGAAGAACGCCTACGCGGCGCTGGACGCCGTCGGGGACTCGAAGGGCCAGTCGAAGGTCGTCACCCAGACCGGTGCCCTGGTGGTCACCCGCGACGAGCCGCCGCCGACGAGCGCGTACTTCACCTTCCCGGACGCCGACTTCCAGGTCGAGGTCTACGCGCCGACCCCGGGGCAGGCGCAGCGGCTGGTCCTGAACGGCGACATCAGGCGCCTCGAGTAGCGCCTTGGCGCTCGCCGGGGCCTGGATCGCGTTCCCGCTCGTCCTGGCCCTCCTGGCCCTGGGCTGGGGGCTGCTCGTGGAGATCGCCGCGGGCCGAAGGCTGCCCGGCGCGCTGCTGCCGGGACTCGGAGTCGCGGCTCTCGCGGTGGTCATGAGCCCGCTCACCGCCGATCCCGCGACCGCGGAGCTCACGCTGCCGGTGGTCGTCGGCGGCGCCTTCGCGGGGCTCGGCCTGCTCGTCGCCGGGGCCGGGCCGAGGACCGGCCTGGCGGCTCTGCGGCCCACGCCGGCGACGGCGGCCACCGGCGTCGCGGCGGCGGCCGTGTACCTGGCGCCCGTCGTCCTCTCGGGCGCACCGGCGATCTCGGGCTACATCCGCCTCGACGACAGCGCGACGTGGATCGCGATCGCCGACCACGTGCTGACCAGCGGCCGCGACGTCGCCGGGCTCGCGCCGTCGACCCATCAGGCGGCGCTCGCGAGCTACCTGTCGAGCTTCTACCCGGCGGGAAGCCTCCTGCCGCTCGCCGCCGCGGGCCGGCTCGCCGGGCAGGACCTCGCGTGGGTGTGGGCGCCCTATCTCGGCGGGCTCGGCGTCGCGCTGGCGCTCGCGCTCAGCGTGCTGCTGCGTGCGGCTGTGCCGCAGGCGGCTGCGCGGGTCGCCGTGGCGGTCTGCGCGTCGGCATCCGCCCTGCTCTTCGGGTACGTGCTCTGGGGCGGTGTGAAGGAGGTTGCGATCGCCGCGCTGACGGCGACGGCGGCCGCCCTGGTGCCCTGGACGCTGGCGGGCCTGACCGGCGAGCGCCGGGCGACGTGGGGCTCGGCCCTGCGGGCGCTGTCGCCGCTGGCCGTCTGCGCAGCGGCGATCGCGAGCACGGTCAGCATCGCCGGCGTGGTCTGGATCGGCCCGGTGCTCGCGGCGCTGGTGCTGGGAGCCATCGCCGGCGTGGGCGGTGCGCGCCGAGCGCTGCGGGCCGTTCGTGAGGCGGCCGCCGCCCG
>JALOLQ010000190.1 GCA_025455895.1 Solirubrobacteraceae bacterium | reverse complement strand
CCCGGCAGGTCGCCCGCGTGCGCTCCGCTCCGCTCGCCGACCTGGCGCGCGCGATCAACACGCCGTCGGACAACTTCGCCGCCGAGCTGCTGCTGAAGGACCTCGGCGCGAGCTTCGGCGCGCGCGGCAGCACCGCGGCCGGCGCGCGCGTGGCGACCCGCGAGCTGGCCGGGCTCGGCGTGCGCCCGCGGATCGTCGACGGCTCGGGGCTCGCGCGGGCCAACCGCGCGAGCGCCCGCGAGGTGGTGACGCTGCTCGGCGCGATGCACGCGAGCCCGCTGCGCGCCGCCTTCGAGGGCTCGCTCGCCGTCGCCGGGCGCACCGGGACGCTGCGCCGGCGCCTGCGCTCCGGGCCGGCCGCCGGCGACTGCCGCGGCAAGACCGGCACGCTGAACCGGGTCAGCAACCTCGCCGGCCTGTGCACCACGGCGGAGGGCCACGTGATCGCGTTCGCGCTGCTCATGAACGACGTGGCCATCTGGCGCGCCCACGCCGCGCAGGACCGCGCGGCGGCCGCGATCGCCTCCTACGTCAGCCTGCCGTTCCGCAGCCGCCTGCCGGACGCCTGAGGCTCAGCCCAGCAGCTCGAGCAGCGCGGCCTCGTCGAGCACCGGGACGCCGAGGCGCTCGGCCTTCTCGAGCTTCGAGCCGGGGCTGTCCCCGGCGACGAGGTAGTCGGTCTTCTTCGAGACGCTCGTGGTCACCCGGCCGCCGGCGGCGAGGATCCGCTCGGTCGCCTGCTCGCGCGTGAGCTCCGGCAGCGTTCCGGTGAGCACGAACGCCCTGCCCGCCAGCGGCCCCTCGCCCGGCGGCGGGCCCTCCTCCTCCAGGCGCAGCCCGGCGGCGCGCAGGCGCGCGATCAGGTCGCGCATCCGCTCGTCGGCGAGCTGGTCGTGGATCAGCTGGGCGACGATCGGGCCGATCCCCGGGGTCTCGGCGATCTCCTCCGGGCCGGCGGCGAGCAGCGCGTCGATGCTGCGGAAGCGCTGGGCGAGGCTGCGGCCGGTGACCTCGCCGACCCCCTCGATCCCGAGGCCGAACAGCACCCGCGCGAACGGCCGCTCCTTCGAGGCGGCGATCGCGGCGACGAGCCGGCCCGCCGAGACCTCCCCCATCCCCTCGAGCTCGACGAGCTGCTCGGCGCTCACCGCGTAGTAGTCGCCGGCGTCGCGCACGCCGAGCCGCGTCATCAGCAGCTCGGCCTGCTTCTCCCCGAGGCCCTCGATGTCCATCGCGCCGCGCGAGGCGAAGTGCTTGAGCAGCTGCCAGCGCCGGCCCGGGCAGTCGCGGTTCGGGCACTTCGTGAAGACGTGGTCCTCGGGCTTCACCGTCGGCGTCTCGCAGACCGGGCAGCGCTCCGGGGGGCGCGGCGGCGCGGCGCGACCGGCGCGCTCGACGACGTGCGGGGCGGGCGAGAGCACCTGCGGGATGACGTCGCCGGCGCGCAGGACGATCACCTCGTCGCCGACGCGCAGGTCCTTGCGCGCGAGGTCCTCCTCGTTGTGGAGCGTCGCCATCCGCACGGTGACCCCGCCCACGTGCACCGGCTCGAGCTCGGCGTACGGGTGCAGGTCGCCGAACTTCCCGGGGTTCCAGTGCACCGCGCGCAGCGTGGTGACCGTCGTCGTCGGCGGGAACTTCCAGGCGATCGCCCAGCGCGGGTCGCGCCCGACGACGCCCAACCGCCGCTGGAGCTCGGCGTCGTCGACCTTCACGACGACGCCGTCGATCTCGAAGTCGAGCGCACCGCGGCGGGCCTGCCACTCCAGGCAGCGGGCCACGACCTCGTCCTCGGCGTCGAGCCGCACGATGTCCGGGTTGACCGGGAAGCCGCGCTCGCGCAGCCACTCGAGCGCCTCCCACTGGCTCTCGAGCCGCAGGCCGTCGCTCGCCCCGATCCCGTAGGCCCACAGGCGCAGCGGCCGCTCGGCGGCCAGGCGCGGGTCGAGCTGGCGGATCGTCCCGGCGGCGGAGTTGCGCGGGTTCATGAAGGTGGACTCGCCGGCGGCGGCGCGGCGCTCGTTGAGCGCCGCGAAGTCGCCGAGCGACATGTACACCTCGCCGCGCACCTCGACGAACGGCGGCGCGTCCTCGATCGTCAGCGGGACCGTGGGGATCGTGCGCAGGTTGTGCGTCACGTCCTCGCCGACCTGCCCGTTGCCGCGCGTGGCGCCGCGCTCGAGGACCCCGTCGCGGTAGACGATCGACATCGCCAGGCCGTCGACCTTCGGCTCGCAGACGTAGGCGAACGCCGGATCCTCGATGCCCTCGCGCGCGAGGTGACCCCGCATCCGCTTGACCCAGGCGCGCAGCTCCTCCTCGCTGCGCGCGTTGGCCAGCGAGTACATCTGCTCGGGGTGGTGGACCTTCTCCAGCGCGCCGACCGGCTCGGCGCCGACCCGCTGCGTCGGCGAGTCCGGCGTGACGAGCTCGGGATGCTCGGCCTCGATCGCCCGCAGCTCGTCGAGCAGCGCGTCGTAGACGTCGTCGGAGACGACCGGGTCGTCGTGGACGTAGTAGCGCTCGTTGTGCAGGCGCAGCTCGGCGCGCAGCTCCTCCGCGCGCGCGGCGGGACCGGGCGAGCTGCCCTGCGCGGACCTCACCGCAGGTCGCGCGCGGCCGGGGCGAGCAGCCGCGTGAGGTCGTGGGCGACGAGCGCGTCGATCCCCTCGACGTCGGTGAGGTCGAAGTGCACCGGCGTGACCGAGATCCGGCCCTCGGCGACCGCGGCGAGATCGGTGCCCGGCTCGTCGTGCCAGTCCGGGTCCGACCCGTAGACCCAGTAGCGGCGGCGGTGCCCCTCGTCGGTGTGGAGCTTGAGCTGGTCGCGGTAGATCCGCTTGCCCAGGCGCGTGATCTCCACGCCGGACGGCGCCTCGCCGGGCACGTTGACGTTCAGCAGCGTGCCGCGCGGCAGCGGCACGTCCTCGACCTCGTGCACGACGCGCGCGACGAACTCCGCGGCCGCGGTGAACTCGAAGCGCCGCCCGAAGCGGAAGTCCATCTCGCGGTCGGTGGACTGCTGCGAGACGGCGATCGCCGGGATGCCGAGGATCACGCCCTCGAAGGCCGCGGCGACGGTGCCCGAGTAGGTGACGTCGTCGCCGAGGTTCGAGCCGTGGTTGATGCCCGAGACGATGAGGTCCGGCGCGAAGTCCTCGACGAGCCCGAGCGAGGCGAAGCGCACGCAGTCGACCGGGGTGCCGTCGGTCGCGTAGCCGGCCGTCCCGTCCTCGAAGGCGACCTCCTCGACCCACAGGGGGCGGCTCGTGGTGATCATCCGCGCCATCGCCGAGCGGTTGCCGTCCGGCGCGATCGTCACGAGCTCCACGCCGGGGACCGCGACGAGCGCGCGCCGCAGGGTCTGGAGCCCCTCGGCGTCGATGCCGTCGTCGTTGGTGAGCAGGACCTTCATGCGCGTCGCGTCACGAGGATAGTCGCGCCGCCGGGGGCCTCTCTGACCGGCCGGCGTCAGTAGCGCACGCCGGTGAGGTAGAGCCCGTGCGGCGGCGCGGTGGGCCCGGCCTCGCGCCGGTGCGCGCCGCGCAGCAGGCGCTCGAAGTCCTCCGGCGGGCGCCGCCCGCCGGCGACCTGGAGCATCGTCCCGACGAGCACGCGGTTCATGTGGCGCATGAACGTGTCGGCCTCGATCTCGAACGCCAGCAGGTCCCCGTCGCGCACCCAGCGCGCGGCGCGGACGTCGCGCTCGAAGCGCACGTGGTAGGTCTCGGTCGGCGTGAACGCGGTGAAGTCGTGCGTGCCGACGAGCGCCGCCGCGCACGCCTCGAGCAGCCCGAACTCGAGCCGGTGCGGCCACCACAGCGCCCGCCCCGCCTCGAACGCCGAGCGCTCGCGCCGCGCCAGCACCCGGTAGCGGTACGAGCGCGCCACGGCGTCGCGGCGCGCATCGAAGCCGTCCGGCGCCGCCGCGGACCGCAGGACGGCCACGTCGGCCGGCAGCAGCGCATTGAGCCCCTCCGCCCGCACGACCTCCCCGTCGTACGAGCACACCTGCCCCGTCGCGTGCACGCCTCGATCAGTGCGGCCCGCGACCACGAGCCCCACCTCCCGCCCGAGGATCCGCCCCAGCGCCGTCTCCACCGCCTCCTGCACCGTCCGCCGCCCCGGCTGCCGAGCCCAGCCGAAGAAGGCCGAACCCGAGTACTCGAGGTCAAGACGAGCGGTCACGAGCGCCAGCGGAGACCGGGACCACCAACGCCCCTAGAGCGGAAGATCGTGGATGCATGACGCCGAACGCGGAAGGGGGACAGTGCGCATGCACGGACCCCTTCCAGCGGGTGGCGTCAGGCGCCACGAGATCCGCGAACCACCAAAGAGCCCTACACCAGTTC
>JALOLQ010000189.1 GCA_025455895.1 Solirubrobacteraceae bacterium | reverse complement strand
GGCTGCGTCGACATGGGCGGGACGCTAGAGCGGGGAGCGGACGGCGTTGACGCACACGTCCCAGGGTGCGAGCCTCCAGGGCATGTGTGCCCGTGGGGAGGGCGTCCGCCGGTGGCTGGCGACGTGCACGATCGTGGTGTCCGCGATGCTCGCGGCTCCGGCCGCGGCGGCCGCGGGCTGGGACGCCGCCGAGCCCGTCGCGCCGGGCACCGACATCACGCGCGTCTTCGCCGCGCCGGGGGGACCGGGCTACGTCGTGGGCTTCCCGCTCTCCTCCCCGTTCCGCTACCGGGCCGCCCCGCGCCCGTTCGGCGGCACGACGGGCCCGCCGATCCCGCTGCCCGACACCTCGGGCGAGAACTTCATCGGCGACTGGCAGTTCGACGCGGCCGGGAACGCGCTGATCGCGAACACCGACAAGGGCACCGTCACCTACCGGGCGGCCAACGGCACCGGCGGCGCCTCGCAGGCGATGCCGCCCGGCTTGAAGCCGCAGCGGATCTCGGTGGCGCCTACGGGCGAGGCGATGGTCGGGCTGGGCGCGACCCCCTTCGGACCCGTGCAGGTGGCGTTCCGAGCGGCCGGATCGACGACCCAGGTCGACCTGGCCCCCGGCGCGGTCGAGACGTTCAGCGCCTCCGGCGTCCTCGTCGGGCTCCTGCTCCAGGCGGACGGCGGCGCCGTCGTGGTCTGGCTGGAGGGCGACACCCTCCGGCAGGCGGTGCGCCAGGCCGGGGCCGCGTCGTTCGGCGCGCCGTCCGACATCCCCGATCCGCGTCCCGACGTCCGCAAGTTCGGCGTCGCGTTCCGCGGCAGCAGCTCGGGCCATGCGATGGTCGCGTGGCTGGGCTCGACCGGTGGGACGGCGCGCGACCAGGTCGTCGCGAGCGTGCGCGCACCGGGCGGGAGCTTCCCCGCGGCGTCCGTCGTCGGCAGCGGCGCGACCATCGCGAGCGTGTCGGCCGCGATGACGGCGAGCGGCGCCGGGATCGCCACCTGGCGCCAGGACGCTGTCGCCGTCGCCGGTCAGCCCGTGGCCGTGACCGGTGCCACCGTCCACGCCGGCGTCTGGGCGCCTGCGGCGCCGATCGGCCCGAGCGCCTGGCCGCTGGTGAGCATCCCCGCGAACCTGCCGGTCTCGGGCACGAACGACATCGCCGTCGGGATGATCCAGATCCAGGATTCCGGCACGCCGACGACGTTCAGCGACGACCGCCGGGGCCTCTTCGTGCACCACTTCCGCGCCTCGCCCGCGGGGCTCGTGGATCAGGGGATCTCCGAGCTCTCACCGCTGCAGGCCCGCCCCGGCGGCGCGACCTCGTTCGCGACGATCGAGGACATCGCGATGGAGCCGGGAGGCCGGATCCTCGCCTACCTCGGCGTCGACGGAGACCAGGCGCTGCGCTCGTTCGACGGCGTGCCGCCGGGCGCGCCGGGCAACCCCGTCGTCCCGCCGCTGACGCCGGTGCCGGCCCCGGCGCCGCCGGGCGGGAGCCCGCCGGGCCTCGTCCCGATCGTCGCCAAGGGCTACGTCGTGCTGAAGCCGATCGACCCCAAGACGCTCCAGGTCACCGCCACGTGCACGGCGGATGACGTCGCGTCGGGTGACTGCTCGATGAAGCTCGCCCTGTACCAGGCGCTGACCGGCAAGAAGGGCACCATCGCCGCGAAGCCCCGGCGGCTCGTCAAGCTCGCGAGCGCCGGCGCCACGCTGAAGCGCGGGCAGCGACGCGCGATCCGGCTGCGGCCGACGCGCGCGGGCCGCCGGGTGATCGCCCGCGGCAAGCGGGTGAAGGTCGTGCTCGAGGTGACGGTCACGCGCGCCGGGCGCACCGGGACGGCCCGCCTCGCGACGACGCTGAAGGCGCGCCGGCGCTGAACGGCCGGCCGAGGGTCTGCGACGAGGCGTGCCCGGCGCCACGGGCGCCGCCGCCCGTGCGCCTCTTCTATGATGTCCGCTCCCGGGCGCGTAGCTCAGCGGGAGAGCACTCGCTTCACACGCGAGGGGTCGCTGGTTCGATCCCAGCCGCGCCCACTGCAGGTGACGGGCCGGCGGCGAGTCCCCGCCGGCCCGGCTCTCGCCCGGCCCCGGTCGGGTACGGTCGCCGGATGCGACGAGTGATCGCGCTCTCCTGCGCCCTGGCGGCCGCCGCCCCCGGCGTCGCCCATGGCGCCGCGAAGCCTGGCGCCTACAAGGGGACGTCGAAGGGCCGGTACGTCCAGGTCGGCCAGGCGAAAGAGCCGACCGACACCGGCAGGGTGTCGTTTCGCGTCAGCGCGAACAAGGTCTCCGACCTCAGGCTGAGGGGCCAGCTCGTGCAGTGCGGGCCCCCCAACGAGATCCCGGTGACCGTGAGGTCGATCAGGCTCAACGCCCAGGGCAAGGGCACCGGGCGCTACGACGACCCGGACGTGGGCCGGTTCGACGTCACCATCACCGTCACGTCGACGGGCAGGGCCACCGGGCGGATCGTCGGCAGGGGGCTGTGCAGCTCCCAGTACCCGGTGACGTTCAGCGCACGGCGCTCCTGACGCCACGGGGCTCATCACGCGCTCCACACGCGCGGGATCGCCGGGACGCAGGCGCGACCACGGGCCCTACCCCACCGCCCGCTTCACCAGCGCGGCGATCTCCTTCTCCCCCGCGTTCGTCAGCCGCGTCAGCGCGAAAGACGTCGGCCACATCGAGCCGGCGTCGAGCTTCGCGGCGTCGTTGAAGCCGAAGGTCGCGTAGCGCGCCTGGAACTTCGACGCGGCCTGGAAGAAGCAGACGACCTTGCCGTCCGCGTTCGCGTAGGCCGGCATCCCGTACCAGGTCCGCGGAGCCAGCTCCGGAGCGGCGGACCGCACGATCGCGTGGATCCGCTCGGCGATGACCCGGTCGGCCTCGGGCATCTCGGCGATCTTCGCGAGCACGTCCGCCTCGGCGGCCTCGCCCTTCTTCGCCGCCTTGAGCTCGCGGGCGCGCTCGCGCATCGCCGCGCGCTCCTCGGCCGTGAACCCCTTCCCGCTCACCTCACCCGCCGACGAGCTCCCGCGGGATCCCGCCGACGCCGAGCATCCCGGGGCCCGCGTACGTCCCGAGCACCGGGCCGACCTCGGTGACGATCAGCGGCTCGCAGCCGAAGATCTCGCGGCCGCCCTCGACGAGCGCGGCCGCCACGTCGGGCGACTGGATGTGCTGGACGACCCAGGCGCCGGCGCCGTCGTCGCGGCGGTCGCGCAGGTGCGCGAGCATCCGCTCGACGGCACGCCGGCGCGTGCGCACGCGCTCGATCGGCTCCAGGACCCCGTCGCGGAACGAGAGGATCGGCTTGATGCTCAGCGCGCCGCCGATCCACGCCTGGGCGCGCCCGATGCGCCCGCCGCGCTGGAAGAACTCGAGCGTGTCGACGCAGAACCAGATCTTCATCGCCTCGCGCGCCGCGTGGGCGCGGCTCGCGACCTCCTCGACCCCGGCGCCGGCGTCGGCCGCGGCCTGCGCGGCGAGCACGATCATCGCCAGCCCGCCGGCGCAGGTCTGCGAGTCGACGATCTCCACGTGGCACGGCCCGGGCACCTCGGCCGCCGCCTGGCGTGCCGCCTCGACCGTCCCGGAGAGCCCGCCGGAGATGTGCACGGAGACGATGTCGTGCCCGCTCTCGGCGAGCGGCCCGTAGACCGCGGCGAAATCGCCGATCGAGGGCTGCGAGGTCGTCGGCAGCGCCGCCGACGTGCGCAGGCCGTCGTAGAACGCATCGAAATCCGGCAGGTCGGACTCGCGCGTCGTCACCCCGTCCTGGTTGACGTAGAGGCTGACGATCCGGATCCCGCGCTCGGTGACGAGGTCGCGGGGCAGGTAGTGCGTCGAGTCGGTGACGACGGCGACCGGGCGGGCGGACATTCGCGGAGGCTAGACGAGCGGCCACCCGCCGTGGCGCCAGCCCTACCCGACCGCCCCGGAGGTCGGCCCGGCCAGGGTGAAGCGCACCCACCCTCCGTCGCACGCGGAGCCGTCGGCGAACCCGGAGGTGAGTCGCACGGCGCCGTCGAGGTTCCCCGGGTTCACGCGTCCGGAGATCTCGACCGCGCCGCCCGACGGGGCGGCGCGCCCGGGGACGACCGGCGGCGCGAACCGGAGCAGCCCACCGAAGCGCCCGTCGGCGATGCCGAGGTCCGGGCCGACCGGGTTGACGACCTCCACGGTCAGCGCGGCCGCGCCGGGGCACGTCATCCGCGCCCGGTAGCGCGCGACGCGCAGCGTCGCCGCGTCGCTGCGCAGCGCGAGCTCGAGCGGCGCACCGGCGGCGTCGCGCCCGACGAAGATCCGGTAGCCGAGCACCGGGACGGCGAGCTCCCCCGCCCGCCGCGCCGC
>JALOLQ010000188.1 GCA_025455895.1 Solirubrobacteraceae bacterium | reverse complement strand
CGTCCTCGCCGCGGTCGCGACCCCCACGCCCGACCCGGTCACGATGATCGTGACGATGCTCCCGCTCGTCGTCCTCTACGAGCTCAGCATCGGGCTGGCCTGGCTCTTCCGCCCGCGCGACGGCACGATTCGCAGCCGCTGGGAGGACTGGTGGGACGAGGACGAGGACGACGGGGACGAGGACGACGAGGACCGCCCACCCACCCAGCGCCACCCCCCTGACGCGTCCGGGGCCGCGACCCCCCGATCCAGAGCGCAAGCTGTTCGACCGCCCCGGCCGCGGCCGGCGCCGCACCGTCCAGGTGATCTACCTCTCGCTCGCCATCCTCATGGGCGGCGGCCTCGTGCTGTTCGGCATCGGCGGCGCCACCCCCGGCGGCCTCGTCGACGCCGTCACCGGCTCGAACACCGAGAGCACCTCCGACATCTACAAGAAGCGCATCGAGCGCTACGAGAAGCAGACCGCCGCGGAGCCCAAGAACGCCGAGGCGTGGGCGAACCTCACCCGCGCCTACGTCCAGGAGGCCTCGGTCAGCGGCCTGGACCAGACGACCGGGCAGTACACGAAGGACGGCATCGCGCTCCTCCAGAAGGCCGACCGCGCCTGGCAGAAGCATCTCGACCTCGAGCCCGAGAAGCCCGACGGGGGCCTCGCCTCGCTGATGGTCAACGCGTACGCCGCCGGCGCGCTCAACGATCCCGAGAAGGGCCTGCGCGCGCTCGAGGCGGTCATCGCCGGGCGCGGCCCCAGCCCCGCGCTCTACTCCCAGGTCGCCGTCCAGGCGTACTCGCTCGGCGACACCCGCAGGAGCGTCCTCGCCGAACGCCGCGCCGTCGAGCTCTCCGACAAGGACAAGCGCAAGCTCGTCAAGGCCCGCATCGCCGCGCAGCGCAAGCAGATCGACAAGGCGAAGCTCGAGCAGGCGACCGGCGGCGAGGAGATCGAGGGCCTCGGCCTCGGCGGCGAGTAGCCGCCCGCCGCCGTCGAGCGGCTACCATCTTGCGTCCGCACGCCGCCGCCCGCGGCGTGCACCCGCGCCCCTGTAGCTCAACTGGCAGAGCAGCGGACTCTTAATCCGAAGGTTCCAGGTTCGATTCCTGGCGGGGGCATGGTGGTTCGCCGAGCTCGTGGCGCCCTGCGCCACCCGGCGGCGAGGGGCTGTGGCTCCCGCCACAGCACCCTCTTGCCGTGCGGCGCATGGCATCCACGATCTTCGGCTCGAGGGTCGGGGGTGGCGGGCCAGGTGGCCCGCTGGTCGCTGCGGGTCAGTCGTGCGCGGGCTGCGACTCGTCCTCGTGGCGGCGGCGGTCGTCCTCACGGCCGTCGGCGGCGGCGGCGACGAGCAGCGGGATGATGCCGCCGGCGGCGAGCAGGGTCACGAGCGCGCCGACGAGGAAGAGCGCGCCGTCACTCACGGTTGCCGTCCAGGAGGTGCAGGGCGACGGCTCCGAACGACAGGATCGAGGGAACCCAGAGGCCCACGAAGAGCCCTTGGTCCTCGTTCCCGGAGAACCAGAGGGTGACCGAGAGGACGAAGGAGGCGAAGGCGGCGACCAGGATCGCCGCGGCGGCGCGGAGGCGCAGCGCTCGGCGCGCGCCGGGCGGGGAGGAGGGCGGAGCGGGCATCGCACGTCGTACGCGACGCGGTCCCGCGAGGATCACGTGCGGCCCGTGGAGGGGCCGGGGCCTCTGGCACAATCGCGCGCATGCTTGCGTCCGTCGACGGCCACGTCCTCCCGGCGGAGGAGGCCGTGATTCCCGTGACCGACGAAGGCCTGCTCCGGGGGGACGGGGTGTTCGAGGTCGTGCGCGTGTACCGCGGCGTGCCGTACGCGCTGGACGAGCACCTGGAGCGGATGGCGCGCTCGGCCGGGGGGCTGCGGCTGCCGGTGGACCCCGCCCTGGTCGAGCGGGAGGCGCGTGCCCTGCTCGAGCGCGCGGGGGCCGGCTGGGAGGGCTACCTGCGGATCGTGGTGACCCGCGGCGGCCGGCGGGTCCTGCTGCTCGAGCCCCCGAAGGAGGCGCCGGAGACGCTGGCGCTGGCGACCGTCCGCTACGCCCCGACCCGGGTGCTCGACCAGGTGAAGTCCCTCTCGTACGCGGCGAACATGCTCGTCACGCGGCTCGCGCAGGAGCAGCGCGCCGACGAGGCGCTGCTCGTCACGCCGCACGGCCGCGTGCTCGAGGGTCCGCGGCAGTCGTTCGTCTGCTCGCTGGACGGGGAGACGCTCGTGACGCCCCCGCTCAGCGATCACATCCTCGACTCGATCACCCGGCGACGCGTGCTCGAGACCGGCCTCGTCACCGAGCGGCCGATCAGCGCCGACGAGCTGCCGTTCGCCCAGGAGGCGTTTCTCGCCGCCACCACGCGCGAGGTCCATCCGGTGCACGCGATCGACGGCGTGCCCCTGGCCGGCGCCCCCGGCCCGCTGACGCAGCGCGTCGCGGAGCACGTGCGGGCGGCGATCGACGCCGCCGTGGACGCGGCGTGAAGGTCCTCACGGTCATCGGGAACCGCCCGCAGTTCGTGAAGGCGGCGGCGGTGTCGGGCGTGCTGCGCGCGGCGCATGAGGAGGTGCTCGTGCACACCGGGCAGCACTACGACGACGAGCTCTCGACGGTGTTCGTGCAGGAGCTGGGGGTGCCGCGGCCCGAGCACGAGCTGGGGATCGGCGGCGGGTCGAACACCGAGCAGACGGCGCGGATGCTGGCGGAGCTGGGGCCGCTGCTGGGCCGGGAGCGCCCGGACGTGCTGCTCGTCTACGGGGATACGAACTCGACGCTGGCGGGCGGGCTGGCGGCGGCGCAGGCGCGGGTGCCGGTCGCGCACGTGGAGGCGGGGATGCGCTCGTTCGATCGCGCGATGCCCGAGGAGCTCAACCGGGTGCTGACCGATCACCTGTCGGATCTGCTGCTGTGCCCGACCCCGGTCGCGGTGGAGAACCTCGAGCGCGAGCACGTCGCCGGCCGGGTCGAGCTCGTCGGTGACGTGATGGTCGATGTCGCGGAGCTCGTGCGTCCGCGCGCGGCCGGGGACGACGGGCCGCTGCGCGAGGCGGGCGTCGAGCCGGGCGGGTACCTGCTGGCGACCGCGCACCGCGCCGGGAACGTCGACGACCCGGCGCGCCTGGCCCGCCTGGTGGAGGTGCTGCGCGCGCCGGAGCTGCCGGTGGTGCTGCCGCTGCACCCGCGCACGCGGGCGCGCCTCGAGGCGGCGGGGCTGCTCGGCGCGCTGACCGACGGCGGGCGGGTCCGGGTGCTGCCGCCGCTGGGGTATGTGGCGTTCACGGCGCTGCTGACGCGCGCGGCCGGGGTGCTGACCGATTCGGGCGGCGTGCAGAAGGAGGCCTACCTCGCGGGGGTGCGCTGCGTGACGCTGCGCGACAGCACCGAGTGGGTGGAGACGGTCGACGCGGGCTGGAACACGCTCGTCGATCTCGACGCCGAGCGCGCGCTGGCAGCGCTCGCCGCGCCGCTGCCGGCGGCGCGTCCGGACCTCTACGGCGACGGCCGGGCCGGCGCGCGCGTGGTCGCGGCGCTCGGCGCGCTGGCGGGTTGATCAGCCGCCGAGGTGCAGGACGGTGACGCCGTGTTCGCGCAGCGCGGGGGCGTCGGTGACCCGGCGGCCGTCGAGCAGGACGGGGGCGTGCCCGATCTGCTCGGGGGTGAGGTGGCGGTAGTCGGGGTGGTCGGCCTGGATGATCGCGGCGTCCACGGGCTGGTGGTCCCAGGGGGTGAAGCGCAGGCCGGGCAGGTCGAGGTCCGCATAGAGCGGGTCGGTCGCGAGCGGGGTGGCGCCGGCGGCGATCAGCGCCTGCTGGAGCGGGTAGGCGCCGCTGAACGCGGTCTCCTTCACGCCACCGCGGTAGGTGACGCCGAGGATCAGCACGCGCCGCCCGGCGAGGTCGCCGAGCTCGCGCTCCAGGCGCCGGACGGCGTAGGCGGGCATCTGCTCGTTGACGTGCCGCGCGGCGGCGGGCAGCAGCGCGTCGGGGTCGCCGGCGAGGTAGAAGCGCGGGTAGACCGGGATGCAGTGCCCGCCGACCGCGATCCCGGGATGGTGGATGTGGCTGAACGGCTGGCTGTTGGCCGCCGCGATCACCCGCTCGACGTCCAGGCCGCGCTCGTCGGAGAACCGCGCCAGCTCGTTGGCGAACGCGATGTTGATGTCGCGGTAGGTCGTCTCGGCGAGCTTCGTCAGCTCCGCGGCCTCCGCGGAGCCCATGCCCCACACCTCGGCGGTGAGAAACGCGCGGTAGAGCTCCACCCCGCGCTGCTCACCCTCAGGGGACAGGCCGCCGACGAGCTTCGGATAGCGCTCGAGGTCCTGGAAGATCCGGCCGCTGAACACCCGCTCGGGGCTG
>JALOLQ010000187.1 GCA_025455895.1 Solirubrobacteraceae bacterium | reverse complement strand
GCCGGGCGCCGCCTGGTCGGGCTTCGACCGCGCGATCGGCGGCGGCGCCTACTTCGGCACGCCGGCCGAGGACGCCGGCCGCGCCGCGGCCTGAGCCGCCGCTCGGTGGTCCTCCGCAGCTCGTGCGCCGTGACGACGCACGAGCTGCGCGCGACGGCGTGGCGCGCGGTAGCGTCAGGGCTCCTCGTCGTCCAGCGTCCGTGGGGGGACCCCGTGCCCAGACTCCGCCGTCTCGCCTGCGCGGCATCCGCGCTCCTGTGCCTCGCCGCATCGCCGGCGAGCGCCGACGAGCCGGCTGCCGCCTTCACGCAGCTGGCGGGCGCCGACGGGTGCATCAGCTCGCCCGCCGTCCCCTGGTCGACGAGCGGGCCCACGGAGGAGAACCCCGATGTCCCACCCCTCGGCGAGTGCCGGCGCGCCCGCGCCCTCGGTGGGGCACGGGAGCTTGCCGTCAGCCCGGACCAGCGGCACGTGCTCGTCGTCACCGGCGGCGGCGCAGGCTCGAGCGCGATCGTCACGCTGCAGCGTGACCCGCAGTCCGGTGCCCTGACGTTCCTGAACTGCATGAGCGACAGCGGCGGGGACGGCCGGCTCGGGAGCGAGGGCGCCTGTGCAGACGCGGACGGCCTGGACGGGCCGGAGGCGGTTGCCCTGAGTCCCGACGGGCGCTGGCTCTTCGTCGCCGCCCGCCGTGCGAGTTCCGTCACCTGGTTCTCGCGCGACCCGGCCACCGGAGCCGTCGAGCAGCGCGGCTGCCTGCGCGGGTACGCGGCGCCCCGGCAGCGGTGCTCCGCCCAGGGGATGCTCGAGGGCGCGTCCGCCATCGTCGCCGCCAACGGCCTCGTCTTCGTTGCGGCACGAGACGCCGGCGCCGTCCACCTGCTGCGCCACGACGCCGCGACCGGCGACCTGCGCGCCGTTTCGTGCGTGAGTGACTCAGGGTCGGACGGCGCCTGCGAGAACGGGCGTGGCCTTCGCGGTGCGTCCGACCTTCAGGTCAGCCCCGACGGCCGGACGCTCTACGCGGTCGCACAGACCGATGAGGCGGTCACGACCTTTGCCGTGGACCCCGACGCCGGGACCCTGAAGCAGACCGGGTGCTTCGCGGACGAGGTCACCCCGGACGGGACCTGCGAGCCGGTCTCCTCGCTCGCCGGCGCCGACACCATCGCCCTGAGCCCCGACGGCCGTGACCTCTACGTGGGAGCACGCGAGGATGGCGCGCTGACGATCATGCGTCGCTCGAGCGCGGGAAGCCTGACCCGGACCGCCTGCCTGGTCAATGCGCTGCCCCGGGGGGAGGACAGCATCGGCCCGACCGACGTGACGCCCGAGCAGGAGGCTGCCCGCCGCCGGGCGGCCGGCACCGCCGACTGCACACCGGTGCGCGCGCTCGCTCCCGCAGACATCGCGATCAGCGCCGACGGACGGTCGCTGTTCGTGGGCGGAGGCGACGCGCTCTCCGCCCTCCGCCGGGTACCCGACACCGGGCGCCTCACCTGGGCCGCGTGTGCGGAGCAGCAGCGCACGTACCGGGCCTGCACGCCGAGCCGCGCACCGGCCGGCGGGAACGCCGTCGCAGCGACCGCGGACGGCCGGAACCTCTACTTCGCCGACGAGCAGGGGGCGAGCGTCTCCGTCTTCGCCGCGAGCCTCGCCACCGCCGCGTCGGCCCGCGTCGGACGGGACGGGGTGGCGCGGCTCGCGGTGCGCTGCCCGTCCACCCGCGTCACAGGCTGCCGCGGGCGGGTGATCCAGCGGTGGCGGCAGCGGCCGGCGGCGTTCGCGGTGCCGCGCGGCGCCGGCGCGACGCTCGCCCTGCACCTGCGAGGGGCGGCGATCCGCGCCGTGGCGGGCCGGCGCGTCCGCGCGCTCACGCTGACCGTGACCGACCAGCACCGGTTGACGCGCGCCGACGCACGCCGCGTCAGCCTGCGCAGGTGACCGGGGACCGCCGCCGGCGCTCGTCCGATGCACACGCCGATCCCGCTCGACGTCTTCGCCGACCTCGCCTGCCCGTGGTGCTTCATCGGGCACCGGCGGCTCGCCGCGGCGCTCGCCGGCGTCCCGGAGGGGACGTTCGCGCTGCGCCACCGATCGTTCGAGCTCCAGCCGCAGCTGCCGCCCGAGGGGATGCCGATGGAGGCGTTCGTCCGGGCCCGGTTCGGGCCCGATGAGCGGATCGAGGAGCGCTTCGCGTTCGTCGAGGCCGAGGGCCGCCGCAGCGGGATCGCGTTCGGCTTCGCCTCGATGCCCAAGGCGGCGCACACCCGCGTGGCCCACCGGGCGGTCGCGCTCGCCCGCGAGCAGGACTTCGAATCGCAGGCCCTCGACGCCCTCTACACGGCGTACTTCTGTGAGGGCCTCGACATCACCTCGGCGGACACCGTGGTGGCGTGCCTGGCCGAGGCCGGCCTGCCGGAGCCCGGGGTCCTCGCCGCGGAGCTGCCGGCGGGAGACGGCGAGGAGGCCGTCGCCGAGGACGAGGCGATCGCGATCCAGATCCGCGTGACCGCCGTGCCGGTGGTCGTCGCCGGGCGGCGGATCGGCTTCCAGGGGGCGCAGGAGCCGGAGGTGTACGCCCGCTTCCTGGCGCAGGCCCCGGCGCAGCTGGCGTCGTGAGCGCCCGGCTCCGGCGCGAAAGTGCGCAAAGAGCGGGCGCAGACGGCCCCGGGACGCCCGCCGCCGGCGCGCCGCGAGTACCGTTCCTGCGCGCATGGCGAAGGACACCGAGAAGCTCATCCGGCAGCTCTCGCTGATCTCGTACCTCATGGCGGAGCGCCGGCCGGTCACGGCGCTCGAGATCCGCCGTGACGTCGAGGGCTACAGCGGGATGAACGAGGACGCGTTCGCGCGGCGCTTCTACGCGGACCGCGCCGAGCTCGACTCGCTCGGGATCCAGCTCACCGTCGACCGCCCCGCCGACGGCGCCGCCGAGCAGGAGAACTACTCGCTGCGCCCGGAGAACTTCCACCTCCCGGCGATCGAGTTCACCGACGAGGAGCTCGCCTCGCTCCAGTTCGCGCTCAGCCTGCTCGACGGCGAGTTCGCCTACGCCGAGCCGCTGCGGCTCGCGCTGCAGCAGATCTCCTGGGGGCGGCCCAACCCGCTCGAGGCGCCCGACCAGCGCTCGCTCGCGCTCGGCATCACCGCCTCCGCCGGCGGGCACGAGCTCTCCCAGCGGCTGGCGAAGGTCGAGACGGCGATCTTCCGCCAGAAGACGATCACCTTCGACTACTTCACGATGGAGCGCGACGAGACCGGCGCGCGCAAGGTGGACCCCTACCAGCTGCTCTTCCGCGCCGGCCAGTTCTACCTCATCGGCCACAGCCACGAGCGGGACGCGATCCGCGTCTTCCGGCTCTCGCGGATGCGCGGCAAGGTCGCCTATGCGACGAAGGCCGAGCACGACTTCAAGCGCCCGGAGGACTTCGACCCGCGGTCCTACGCCGCCCGCGCCGACTGGCAGTTCGGCGACGAGGCGGGCGTCGCCGAGGTCGCCGTCTCCGAGCGCCTCGCCTGGCAGGTCGAGCGCCACTTCGGGCGCTTCGGCGAGGTCCGGCCCGGCGACGACGGCGACCTCGTCTTCGCCACCCCGTACGCCTCCGCCCGCCAGGTGATCTCGTTCGTCCTCGGGCTCGGCGAGCACGCGCACCTGGCCGGCCCCGCCGAGCTCGTCGCCGAGGCCGACGAGCGGATCGGGCTGATCGAGCGCCGCCACGACGGCGAGCCGGAGCTGGCCGCGGTCGTGGCCGCGGGCGCCGACGCCGCGCCGGTCGCCGACGCCGACGAGGCCGGGGACCGGCGCGCGCGCGAGGCGGCGATCCGCCCCGAGCGGTTCGCCCGCCTGGTCACGCTCGCGTCGATCCTGATCGACGCGGGCCGCGCCGGCCGGCGCCTCGCGGTCGAGGAGGTCTGCGCCGCGGTCCAGGTGACCGAGCCCGAGCTGCGCGAGGACATCAACGTCCTGAACGTCGTGAACTTCGGCGGCGGCAGCTACGTGCTCTACGCCGAGATCCTCGACGACGACACGATCGAGGTCGACCCCGAGCCCTACGCCGACAACTTCGACCGGCCCGCCCGGCTGCTCCCGGTCGAGGCGAAGGCGCTCGTCGCCGCGATCGACCTGATCGGCGACCACGTGCCCGAGGGCGCGCTCACCAGCGCGCGCGAGAAGATCGTCGAGGCGCTCGGCGCCGACCCGCTCGAGCACGGCCTCCAGGTCGCCGACGCCGGCGCGGACGACTCGAACGTCGCCCGCGTCGTGTCGAAGGCGATCCGCGGGCGCAAGCTGCTCTCGCTCGACTACTACAAGGCCAACGAGGACGAGTTCTCCGAGCGGATCGTCGAGCCGTACGCGCTCGT
>JALOLQ010000186.1 GCA_025455895.1 Solirubrobacteraceae bacterium | reverse complement strand
TCGTCGCTGACCCGCGCGGCGGCGAAGGTCGTGACGAGCTCGCGGGCGACCTCGCTGCCGATCACGCGCGCGCCCAGGCAGAGCACGTTCACCGCGTCGTGCTCGACGCCCTGGTGGGCGGTGTAGGCATCGTGGATCGTCTGCGCGCGAATCCCCGGCAGCTTCGAGGCGGCGACGCCGACGCCGGCGCCCGAGCCGCAGATGAGGACACCGCGCTCGGCCTCGCCGCCGGCGATCGTGCGGCCGACGCGCAGGGCGATGTCCGGATAGTCCTCGCAGCGCCCGCAGTCGCGCACCTCGTGCCCGGCCGCTCCCAGCGCCTCGGCGACCACGTCCTTCAGCGGGGCGCCCGCGTGGTCGGCTCCGACGGCGACGATCATCCCCCGCGACCCTACCGCGTGGGGTCCCCGGCTCAGCCCGGCCGGGAGGCCCGCGCGGCGAGGTAGGCCGTCATCTGCTCGCGGCAGCCCGGATCCTCGATCGCCGCCGCGAGCAGCGCCGCGTCGCCCTCGGCGCCGGCGGGCAGCAGCGCCTCCGCCGCGGCGGCGACCTGGCGCTTGGTCGTCTCCAGCAGGTACGGGGCGCGCCGGGCCAGCAGCGCGGCGAAGGCGCGCGCCGCGTCCTCGAGCCGCGCGGGCTCGACGACCTCCCCCACGAGCCGCAGCGCCTGCGCCTCGCGGGCGTCGAGCGTGCGACCGGTGATGATCAGCTCGTGCGCCACGGCGGGGCCGGCGGCGCGGACGAGCCGCGGAACGCCGCCCCACGCCAGCGGGATGCCGAGCTCCACCTCGGGCAGTCCGAGCCGCAGGTCGGCGGCGGCGAGGCGCAGGTCGCAGGCCAGCGCGAGGACCATGCCGCCCCCCAGGCAGTGGCCGTGGAGCGCGGCGACGGTCGTGGCGCGCATCCCGGCGACCGCCTCGGCCATCGCCGCTCCGAGCTCCGCCCCCGCCTCCGGGCTCGGCGGCGCGCCCTCGCCGCCGGCCAGCGCGCCGAGGTCGAAGCCCGCGCAGAACGCGCGGCCCTCGCCGCGGACGAGGACGACCCGGACCTCCTCGGCGGCGTCGAGCCACGCCGCGGCGGCGGCGAGCTCCTCGAGCGTCCGCGGGCTCAGGGCGTTGAGGACCTGCGGGCGGGTCAGCGTCAGCTCGGCGACGGGGCCGCCGGCGGCGACGCGCAGGGTCGTGAACGCGGGCGGGCCGCTCACGCGACGCCGGTCGCGCGGATCGTCGCGGTGCCCAGCGGGAGGTTCGCCACGAAGACCGACGACCCGAGGCCGCGGTTGAGCGCGTCGGCCGCGGCGACGGTGAGGGTCGCCGGGATGTCGGTGACGACGATCGTCGCGCCCCGCTGGACGCGCCGCTCGAGCGCGACGTCGAGGTTGGCCAGCGGCAGGCGGCGGGCTCCGATGCGCGCGAGGAGCTGGCCGCTGCGCGTGTCGGCGACGAGCCCGGCGACGGTGACCACCCGGTCGCCCTTGCGCAGCACGAGGCCGCCGGCGTGGTCGATCGTGCCGACGACGGTGTTCTGGGTGACGCTTCCGCCGGTGATCGGGAAGCGTGCGCGGTTCGAGACGGCCACCGCGGGACGCACGGCGCCGAGCTCCACCTGGTTGTCGGCCATCACGCCGATCGTCAGCAGGTCCAGCTCGAGCGTCGTCGCGCGGCCCGCGAGCTGGACCTCGGGGCCGGGGTCGACCGGGCTCACCGACGGTCCGCCCTGCTCATCGCCGCCGCAGCCGGCGACGGCGAGCGTGAGCACGATCAGGGCGAGGACGGGCAGCAGGCGAGCGGCGCGGCGCATGCGCGGACCGTACCGGTCCGCGCGGCCGCGCGGGCGGGCGTCACTTGACGATCGTGAAGCGCGCGAACGACGAGCGCGCGGCCAGGCCCTCGGCCCTGGCGACGATCCGGTAGCGGCCCGGCTTCAGCGTGACCCCGGCCCAGCGACCCGAGATGCGCAGCTCGTTGTCCCCCGAGATCCCTGGGAACAGGAACGAGCCGGCGATCTCGCTCGTGCGGAAGCACTGCTTCTTCTTGTTCTTCGTCTTGCCGGCCACGCACTTGGAGCCCTGCCTGCGCCCGGGCTGCTCGGCCCGCATCGAGAAGCGCACGTTGGCGCCCCCGTTGAGGCGGAAGCTCACGCGCGCACCGCCCGCGGTGACGACCTCCGGGCCGCTCGCCGCGGCCTTGAACGCGGCCGGGGCGACCTTGAGCTGCTCGACGTCGGGCGCGACCTGCTGCACCTGGGCGCCGGCGGCCGACGGCAGGGCGATCGCGGCGCACGTCAGCGCACCCATGAGGACCGGACTGAGGCGGCGTGCATCCATGGCCACGGACGGTAGCGGGGACGCGCCGCGCATGCGGAAGTACCCTCCCGCCCGTGGCGACCTGGTGGCGCTCCTCGCCGGAGATCCGTGCGCGCGAGGTCGCGCTCGTCGCGCTCGCGGGCGCGCTGCTCGCCGTGCTGCTGTTCTGGCCGCTCGCGCTGCACCTCGGGCGCGACATCCCGCTCGACCTCGGCGACCCGCTCTCCCAGAGCTGGCAGGTGGCCTGGGACGGCCACGCGCTGGCCACCCAGCCGCTCGACTTCTTCCAGAGCAACCAGTTCTGGCCGCTGCGCAACAGCCTGGCCTTCTCCGACGCGCTGATCGGCTACACGCCGGCCGGGCTGATCGGGGACGGCCCGACCGCCGCCGTCGCGCGCTACGACCTGCTGTTCCTGCTGGCCTTCGCCATGGCCTTCGCCGGCGCGTACCTGCTCGGGCGCGAGCTCGGCCTGCCGCCGTGGGCGGCGGCCGCCTGCGGCGCGGCGTTCGCCTGCGCGCCCTGGCGGCTGGAGCAGGGCGGGCACCTGCACGTGATCTCCAGCGGCGGCATCCCGCTGGCGCTGTTCCTGCTGCTGCGCGGCTGGCGCCGCGAGCGGCCCGGCGTGATCGTGGCCGGGTTCGCCGTGGCCGCCTGGCAGGTGTCGCTCGGGTTCACGCTCGGCCTGCAGCTCGGCTACCTGCTGCTCGTGCTCGGGGTCGTGGCCGCCGGATGGTGGTGGCGGGCCGGGCGGCCCGCGCCGCCGCGGCGCCTCGTGCTCGCCACCGTGGCCGGCGCGCTGCTGCTCGGCGCCGCCTCGCTGGCGCTCGCGCGCCCGTACGTCCAGGTGCTCGCCGACCACCCCGAGGCCGAGCGCTCGCCGGTGACGATCACCCGCTACTCGGGCCCGCCGCGGATGTTCCTCGTCGCCCCCGAGACGAGCCTCGTCTGGGGAGCCGCCACCGCGCCGCTGCGCGACGGGCTCTCGGCCGTGCCCGAGCAGACGCTGTTCCCCGGGCTGGCGATCCTGCTGCTCGCCGTCGGCGGGCTCGGCTGGCGCGCGTGGCCGCGGCCGCTGCGCCTCGGGCTCGGCGTCGGCGTGCTCGTCGTCGCGCTGCTCTCGCTCGGCTTCCAGCAGGACGGGCTCGGGCGCCTGCTCCCCTACCGGCTGCTCTACGAGGTGCTCCCGGGATGGCAGGGCATCCGCGTCCCGGGGCGCCTCAACACGCTCACGAGCCTCGGACTCGCGCTGCTGGCCGGCGCCGGCGCCGCCCGGGCGGCGGCGTACCTGGCCGCGCGGCGCGGAGCGCGCGTGGCGAGCGCGGCGGCCGTGGCCCTCGTGGCCGTGATCGCGATCGAGGGATCCGGGTTCGGGATCGGCCGCGACGGCGAGACGCTCGCGGCCTATCCGCACCCGCGCGTCCCGCCGATCCCGGCCGGGCTCGAGGACCTGCCCGCCCCGCGCCTGCAGCTGCCGGCCGAGCCGGACGACAACCGCCGCTACCTGCTCTGGTCCACCGCCGGCTTCCCGGCGATGCTCAACGGCCGCACGAGCTTCGAGCCGGCGTTCTTCGGCGACGTGCTCGAGCGCACGCGCTGCTTCCCGGACCGCGCGTCCGTCGCCTACCTGCGCGGGCTCGGCGTGCCCACGGTCGTGCTGCACGCCGACCGGCCGTGGCCGCGCCGCGGCTGCGCACCCGCGGTGGACCCGGCGGCGCTAGGCGTGCGCCGCGAGCGTCGCGGCACGCTCGTCGTCCACGACCTGCGCGGCTGAGCGGGCCTCGCGGCGCTGGGCGCGCAGCCGCGCCCAGCGGGCGCCGCCGAGCGCGAGCAGCGCCACGACGAGCGCGATCACCGCGATCTGCCAGGGCAGGCCCGTCGTGTCGACGGCCCCCTTCGCGGTGGCGCCGACGCCGACGATCTTCACCTCGCCCAGCACGCCGGCGACGACGGGGAACACCGGCCCCGGCCCGTTGCCGAGCCCGAGGACGGTGAGCAGCGTGTGCTGGAACTCGCCGTTCTCGACCCGCGCCCACCACTGCCAGATGCTGCCCGTGCCGATCAGCGGGTAGGTGAGCGTGGCGAACAGCATCACCGTCGCACCGACCGCCGACAATGCCAGCGTCGTGGCCGGGAGCCGCCGCCACGTCTCGGCGAGTCCGAGGATCAGGAACGGCAGCACGGGGATCAGGAACCGCGGGCCCGGAGATCCCCCGCCGAAGGGCAGCCAGTAGCCCGTGTCGTAGACGAAGAACGCCAGCGTGATCGCGGCGATCGTCCACGCCTCGGCGCGCCGCCCGCGCCGGTGCATGAGCCAGACCCCGTAGGCGGCGAGGGCGACGATCGGCGTCAGCGCGACGAGCCCGCGCGGCGAGACGAGCAGCTCGAGCGCGACCCGGCCGTCGGGCCAGGTGATCCCGAAGAACCCGCCGCTGTTGAGCCCGAGGGTGTCGTGGCCGGTGAAGCCCTGGCGATCGACGGCGTTGTCGTAGGACATCGTGCCCAGCGAGCCGAACGCCCACAGGTTGTAGGCCAGCAGCGGCAGCACGCCGGCGACGACGCCCGCCGCGTAGAGCCCGCCGCGGCCCACGACGCCTCGCGCGCCGCGGGCCAGCACGCTCGGGCGCGAGAGCGCGTAGAGGCCGCAGATCGCGCCGGCGAGCGCGAGCGGGTACTCGGTGACCACCGCCAGCCCGGAGAGCACGCCCGCGAGGGCGACGAGCCCGCCTCGCTCGCGCTCGCCTTCGCGCTCGCGCCAGAGCAGCGCGAACGCCCCGAAGGCCAGCAGCGTCGCCGCGACGTGCCCGAAGAGCTGCACCGCGAAGACCATGACGAGCGTCGCCGTCCCGAGCGACAGCGCCGTGAGCGTGCCGGTGCCGGGCCGCAGCCGCTCGGCGAGCATGCGCACCACGAGCAGCAGCCCGATCGCCGGCAGCACGCTGCCGAGCAGCCCGAGCGCCCAGATCAGCGGCGCCTGGTTCTCGAGCTGCCGCTTGACGCGCGTGGCGCGCTCGGGGTCGTAGCCGTAGGCCGAGACGTTCAGGCCGCGGTAGGTCCACTGCCGCGCGCCGCTCTCGCGGGCGTTCTCGGCCAGCTCACGCGAGAGCGCAGGGGCGCCCACCGCCTCGAGGCCCGCGTAGGCGGGCAGCAGCGCCGCCGGGAGGCCGGGCGCCTTCACCGAGAAGAAGTGCCCGTTCGTCCAGGACTTGTC
>JALOLQ010000007.1 GCA_025455895.1 Solirubrobacteraceae bacterium | reverse complement strand
ACGTGGCGCCCGGCCACCGTGAGCAGCGGCTCCGGGCTGGCGCCGGCGATCTGGAAGTCCCCGAAGTCCAGGAAGTACATGTACGGGCTCGGGTTCACGACGCGCAGCCCGCGGTAGATCGAGAACGGGTCGAGCGTCGTGTCCGCCGACCAGCGCTGCGAGGGCACGACCTGGAAGGCGTCGCCGGCGTGCACGTACTCGACGATCCGCGCGACGATCGCCTCGAACCGCTCGCGCTCGAGGTTCGAGGCGAACTGCGGGACGCCGTGCTCGGCGGCGCGCTCGGGCCGCGGCACCGGCCCGGCGAGCGTCGCGCGCACGGCGGCGATCGTGGCGACGGCGTCGGCGTAGGCGGCCTCGAGGTCGGTGCCCTCCTCGGCGAAGACGTTCACGAGGATCGAGATCGTGTGCTTGAGGTGGTCGAAGACCACGAGCACGTCGGTCAGCATCAGCGCCATGTCGGGCAGCCCGACCGGGTCGGGGTTGGGGTCGCCGAGCGGCTCGACGGTGCGCACGAGGTCGTAGCCGAAGTACCCGACCGCACCTCCGGCGAACGGCGGCAGGTCGGGCAGCGGCGCCTGGCGCCAGCGGCCGACCTCCTGCGCGGCGAGCGCGTACGGATCGCCCGGGTCGCCGAGCGACCAGCGCAGCACCGAGCGCGGGCGCAGCCCGAGAAAGCTGTAGCGCCCGACCCGCTGGCCCTGCTCGGCGGATTCGAGCAGGAACGCGGGCGTGTCCGGATGGGCGCCGCGCAGCTTCAGGAACGCGGAGACCGGCGTCTCGCAGTCGTCGATGAACGACTGGCGCAGCGGGACGAGCGTGTGCGTGCGCGCGAGCTCGCGCACCTCGGCGAGCGAGGGCTCGATCGGCGGGGCGCTGGCGGGGGCGGCGGTCACGGGCGATGGATGATGCCGGGCGCCGCTCAGCCGCGCCGGGCGAGCAGCACGCGCTCGGCGTCGCCGAGCGCCCGGCCGCGGCTGTGCAGCAGCACGGTCAGGTGGTAGAGCACGTCGGCGGCCTCCTCGTCGACGCGCTCGTCACTCTCCTCGCGCGCGGCGCGGGCGACCTCCTCGGCCTCCTCGCGCACCTTCGCGCCGATCAGCGGCGGATCGTCGAGCAGCGTGACGGTGTACGACCCTGCGGGTCGCTCGGCCGCGCGCTCGCGCAGCGTGCGCTCGAGACCCGGGAGCGCCTCGTGCGGCGCGGGCGGCTCGAGCTCGCCGGCGTGGAAGCACGTGCGCTCGCCGGTGTGGCAGGCCGGCCCCGCAGGCTCGACGAGCGCGAGCAGCGCGTCGCCGTCGCAGTCCAGGCGCAGCGCGCGGACCTTCTGGACGTTGCCGCTCGTGGCGCCCTTGTGCCAGAGCTCACCGCGCGAGCGCGACCACAGGTGCAGCTCGCCGGTCCGGCGGGTGAGCGCGACCGCCTCGGCGTTCGCGTAGGCGAGCGTCAGCACCTCGCCGGTCGTCCAGTCCTGGATGACGACCGGCACCAGGCCGCGGTCGTCGAAGGCGATCTCCATGCGCCTGATTCAAGCAGCGACGGGCTCGCGCTCCGCCGCGGGGGCGGCCGGGCGCGGCTCGGCGCCGGCGAACGCCGGCGGCGTCACGTCCAGGTACCAGCCGAACGAGCGGTCCACGAGCGCCTGGCGGCCGATGACCTTCAGCACGAGCGTCAGCAGCCGCGGCGGCAGCGCCGGGATCAGGCGCTGGACGCGCAGCGCGAAGCCGAACGCGTGGCGGTGCCCGGCGCTGAAGCGCGCGTAGCGCCGCAGCGCCTGCTCGCGCGAGCGCTCGCCGGCCAGCACCGCGCGCAGCTCGCGGCCGGCCGCGATCCCGAAGTAGAACGCGGGCCGGATCCCCTCGGCCGAGAGCGGGAAGCAGTGCCCGGCGCTGTCGCCGACGAAGAGGACGCCGTCCTGCACGGCGGGGCGCAGGCGGTGCGGGATCCAGTTGCCCTGGAAGCCCAGCGGCTCGCCGCCGAGCCGCGCGGCGAGCGCGACCGTCGGCTCCTTGACGTGCTGGAGCGGGTCGTACGAGCAGGCGCCGATCCGCGCCTCGTCGGCGGCCGGCACGCGCCAGCCGTAGCCGCGGCGCGTGATCCCGCGCTCGACCCACACGTCGAGCGCGTCGCCGGAGCCGTCGTGCGGCGGGTGGACCTCGAGCGCGCGCGTGAGCGGCCCCTCGGGCGGCTGGTAGTGGGGATGCGCGAGCACCCGCCGCCAGCCGAGCGCGTCGACGACGAGCGGGGCCCGCACGGCGCCGCGATCGGTGAGCACCTCGATCTCGCCGCCGGGCAGGTCGCGCCCGCGGCCCTCGACCTTCGCGGTGTCGAAGCGCGCATCGGTCTGCTCGAAGAGCAGCCGGCAGAGCTCGCGGTAGTCGAACGACGACCACGACCACGGCAGCCGGTACCGCACGCTTCCGTGCGGCGTCGTGAAGCTCATGTACGGGAGCTCCTGGCGGATCGCGCCGGTCACCCCCATCGCCTCGAGCCACGGGGTCGGGCAGGCGCAGGCCGACGTCTGGCGCTCGCCGATCGCGTAGCGGTCGAGGATCAGCACGTCGGCGCCCGTGTGGGCCAGCTCGCGGGCGACGGCCAGGCCGGCGAAGCTCGCCCCGCAGACGAGCACGTCGGCGCGCTCGCCCTCCAGCGAGGTGCGCTCGGCGCCGCGCTTCGTGGCGCGGACGGTCACGGGGCCAGCGCCCCGGCGACGGCGCGGGCGGTCTCCCACGGGCGCAGCCCGGCCGGGCGCGTGACGACGTCGTAGCCGTGGCGCTCGACGCGGTCGAGCACGCGCCCGTAGACCGCGACGGCGACGCGCACGCCCGGCCGCATCGGGCCGGGCAGCATCTGGGCGAGCGCGTCGGCGTCGCGGAACAGCCCGCGCGCGCGCTCGACCTGCCCGGCGACGTGATCGCGCAGGCGGTGCGTGGCCGCACGGCGCACGAGGTCCTCCTCGTGGAGCCCGGGCAGGTACACCCGCCCCAGGCGCCAGTCCTCGGGGACGTCGCGGATGAGGTTCGTCAGCTGGAAGGCGACCCCGAGCCGCGCGAGCAGCGAGTCGGCGCCCTCGGGCGCGTCGAGCAGCGGCGCGACGAGCGGGCCGACGGTCGCCGTGCCCGCCATGTAGCGGTCGAGCTGGTCCTGGCTGCGCATCCGCACCGGCTCCTCGCAGTCGGCGCGCATCGAGTCCATGTAGTCCCCGAGCAGGTGCAGCGGCATCCCGTGGCGCGGACCGGCGTCCACGAGCGCGGCGATCACCCGGTGGTCCGAGCGCCCACGCGCCAGGCCGGTCTCGAGCTCGACCTGCCAGGCGTCGAGTGCGGCGCGGCGCGCGCCGTTCAGCCGCGGATCGTCGGCGATGTCGTCGGCGCCGCGGACGAAGCCGTAGAGCGCATGGATCGGCGGGCGGCGCTCGGCGGGCAGGCAGCGCACGGCCCAGTAGTAGGTGGGGTCGCGGCGGCGCTGCATGCGGGCGCACGCGTGGTAGGCCCGGTCCACCTGCTCCTCGGTCACGGCGGTCACGTGCGCTCTACGGTAGTCGGACCCTCGTGACACGACAACCCTCACTTCTCGAGCGCGAGCTCGTGGTCGTCACCGGCAAGGGCGGGGTCGGCAAGACGACCGTCGCGGCCGCGCTCGCGCTGCTCGGAGCCCGCGAGGGCCGGCGCACGATCGCCGCCGAGCTCTCCGGCCAGCGCCGCATCCCCGGGCTGCTCGGCCACCCGACCGCCGGCGCCCCCGGGCGCGAGGAGGAGCTCTCCCCCGGCCTGTGGGCGACGACGCTCGATCCCGAGGGGGCGCTGGCCGAGTGGGCCGGGCAGGTCGTGCGCCCGCGCGCGCTGGTCGAGCTCGCCGTGCGCTCGCGGGCGTTCGCCGGGTTCGTCCAGGCCGCCCCGGGCGCCCGCGAGCTCGTCTCGATCACCAAGGCGTGGGAGCTCGGCCGGTCCGAGCGCTGGCTCCCCGGCCGCCGCCGGTTCGACCTCGTCGTGCTCGACGCGCCCGCCTCCGGCCACGGGCTCGGTCTGCTGCGCACGCCGCAGACCTACGCGGACATCGCGCGGGTCGGTCCGGTGGCCGGCCAGGCGCGGCTCGTCGTCGAGCAGCTCTCCGACCCGGCGCGCTGCGCGATCGTGCTCGTGGCGACCGCCGAGGAGACCCCGGTCAACGAGACGCTCGAGCTCCAGGAGCGCCTCGCCGAGGTGCTCGGGCGCGGGCCCTCGCTGATCGTCGCCAACGGGATCGTGCGCGAGCGCCTCAGCGCGCGCGAACGCGAGGAGGTGGCCGGCGCGAGCGCCGCCGTCGCCGCGCCGGTCGCCCGTGCGCTCGACGTGCGCCACGCCCGCGCCGCGCTCCAGGAGGCCCAGCTGCGGCGCCTGCGCCGCGGCGCGGCGGCACCGGTGCTGACGCTGCCGCTGCTCGCCGGCCATGGTCTCGGCCCCGACGAGCTCGCGACGCTGGCCGGCGAGCTCGGTCGGCGGCTCTCCTAGGCGGCGGCCGCGACGAGCTCGTCGCCGATCCGCTCGACCGCGGCGGCGAAGTCGTCGACGTGGCCGGGCTCGGTGCGCGCGTTGATGAAGCACGGGCGGATCGCCAGGCGCCCGCCGACGAGCGTCGAGCTGGGCAGATACGGCGTCTCCTGGAGCAGGCGCCGCAGCAGCGCGGCGTTGAGGGCGTCGGGGTCGGCCGCCCCTGGCGCCCGGTGGCGCAGGCAGCAGATCGACAGCTCCGGCTCGAGCAGCAGCTCGAGCCGCTCGCTCACGCGCACGCGGTCGGCCAGCCGCCGGGCGAGGTCGTTGTCGGCGCGGATCAGCGCCCGCACGCCTTCGCGCCCGAGCTCGCGCAGGATCGCCCACACGACCGCGCCGCGCGCCGGCGAGGACAGCTCGACGGCGAAGTCCTGGTAGGGCACGCCCATCGCGTCGAGCGACACCCGGGCGTCCTGCGGGTCGGTGAACGAGCCCTCGAGGTACTCCGCGGGCTCCTGGGTGAACGCGCGGTGCAGGATCGCGCGGTCGCGCACGAACGTCGCTCCGATGCCGACCGGCGCGCGCAGCCACTTGTGCGGGTCGACGATCGCCGAGTCGGCGAGCTCGAGGCCGTCGTAGCGGTCCGCCACGCGCTCGTCGAGGATGCCGAGCAGCCCGTAGGCGCCGTCGACGTGGAACCACGCGCCGTGCTCGCGCGCCAGCTCGCCGGCGGCGCGCAGCGGGTCGATCGCCCCGGTGTTCGTCGTGCCGGCGGTCGCGACGACCGCGACCGGCAGCACGCCCGCGGCGGCGTCCTGTGCGAGCGCGCGGCGCAGCGCGCCGGGGTCCAGGCGGCCGCGGTCGTCGACGCCGACCACGCGCACGGCGCGGCGCCCGAGGCCGAGGACCCCGGCGGCGCGCTGGACCGTGTGGTGGGCCTCGGCGGAGGCGTAGATCGCCAGCGGGCGGCCGTCGAGCCCGTCCGCCGCCGGGTCGAGCCCGGCGCGCTCGAGCGCCCACTGGCGCGCGGCGCCGAGCGCCACGAGGTTCGCGGTCGAGCCGCCGCTCGAGTAGACGCCCTTCATGCCCGCCGGAAGCCCGCACAGCTCGGCGAGCCAGCCGAGCGAGACCTCCTCGAGCAGGTTGAAGGCCGTGAGCGTCGCGCGCTGCGGCGCGGCCACGGTGGCGGCGAGCGTCGTGACGGCGCCGATCGTCGTCGGGCCGGTGGTGATCCAGCCCCAGAAGCCCGGCTCGGAGAGCCGCGTGCCGTTGGGGATGACGTGCCGCTCGAGCTCGCCGAGGACCCCGTCGGCGCCGAGGCCCTGCTCGGGGAGCGGGCGGTCGAGCGCGGCGGTCCACTCGGGGCGCCGCTCGAGCGCGTCGCTCCCGTCCGCGAGGAACGCGTCGAGCGCGGCGCCGACCCGGGCCGCGTGGCGCCCGACGTCCCCGGTCTCGGCCCGCACCGTCATCGCGCGCCGAGCCTACCGCCGGCGGCTCAGTCGATCCCCAGCCGGTCCAGCAGCCGCTCGTCGGCGCGCCAGCCGCGGCGCACGCGCACCGCGAGCTCGAGGTGCACGCGCGTACCGAGCTCGCGCTCGAGCTCGCGGCGCGCGGTGGTCCCGATGCGCTTGATCATCGCGCCGCCCGAGCCGATCAGGATGCCCTTCTGGGACTCGGTCTCCACCCACACGCGGGCCTTCACGACGGTCAGGTCCTCGCGCGGGCGCTCGAGGTCCTCGACCTGGACCTCGACGGCGTGCGGCACCTCCTGGAAGGTGCGCTTGAGCACCTGCTCGCGCACGAGCTCGGCGAGCTGCACGTCGAGCGGCTGGTCGCTGCGATCCTCGACGGGAAACAGGAACGGGCTTTCGGGCACGAGGCCGCGCAGATGCGCCCGCAGCGCCTCCACGCCCTCCCCCGTGCGCGCGGAGATCGGGAAGATGTCGTCCCCGACCTCGAGCGCCGCCGCCGCCACGAGCGCCTGCGCGATCTGCGGGCGGCGCAGGCGGTCGACCTTGTTGAGGACCACGACGACCGGCACGGGCGAGGCCCGCAGCGCGGCGGCGATGAAGCGGTCGCCCGGGCCGACCCCCTCCTCGGCGTTCAGCACGAGCAGCGCCGCGTCGCTGCCCGCGAGCTCGGCCTCGACCTTCTGCTGCATGCGCCGCGTGAGCTCGTCCCGCGGCCGCTGCACGCCGGGCAGGTCGACGAGCACGAGCTGGACGTCGTCGTCGCTCGCCACGCCGCGGATCGCGCGGCGCGTGGTCTGCGGCTTGTCCGAGACGATCGCCACCTTGCGCCCGACGAGCCCGTTGACGAGCGTCGACTTGCCGACGTTCGGGCGTCCGGCGAGCGCGATGAAGCCGGCGCGCGTCACCAGCTGAGGATCTCGGCCTGGAGGGCGAGCATCTCGCCGTCGTCGGTCTCGTGGTCCATCCCCGCGAGGTGGAGCACGCCGTGCACGATCGCCTCGCGCAGGTCGGCCGTGTGCTCCGGGCAGATCACGACGTCGCCGAGCTCGCGCGCCCCGGGAGGCAGCGCCTCGTCGCCGTCGACGGGGAACGAGAGCACGTCGGTCGGGCCCGGCTTCCCGCGATGGGCCTCGTTGAGCTCGGCGATCCGCTCCGGTCCGACGTACTCGACCGCGAGGTGCCCGTCCTCGACGCCGGCCGACGCGAGCGCGAGGGCGGCGAGGCGCTCGACCTCAGCGGGCGGGGGCGCGCCGGCCACCCGTTCGGCGCCGATGACCTCGACCTCGAGCATCCGGCCGCTACGCGCGCTTGCGCGACTGGTCGGCCGGGCGCAGCTCGGGAGCCGAGCGCTCGGCGTGCTCGCCGTAGGCCTCGACGATCCGCTGCACGAGCCGGTGGCGCACGACGTCCTCGCCCCCGAAGCGCACGAAGTCCACGCCGTCGACCCCCTGGAGGATCTCGCTGACGATGACCAGGCCCGAGGTCTGGTCGCGCGGGAGATCGATCTGCGTGACGTCGCCGGTGATCACCATCCGCGAGCCGAAGCCCAGGCGCGTGAGGAACATCTTCATCTGCTCGGGGCTCGTGTTCTGCGCCTCGTCGAGGATCACGAACGAGTCGTTCAGCGTGCGCCCGCGCATGAACGCGAGCGGCGCGACCTCGATCACGCCGCGCTCGAGGTACCCGGCCACCTTCTCGGGGTCGAGCATGTCGTTCAGCGCGTCGAACAGCGGGCGCAGGTACGGGTCGATCTTCGCCATCAGGTCGCCCGGCAGGAACCCGAGGCGCTCGCCGGCCTCGACGGCCGGGCGCGTGAGGATGATCCGGTTGACCTCGCGCCGCGAGAGCGCGGCCGCGGCCATCGCGACGGCGAGGAACGTCTTGCCCGTCCCCGCCGGGCCGATCCCGAAGGTCACCGTGCTGCGGCGGATCGCGTCCACGTACTGCTTCTGGTTGACCGTCTTCGGCGCGACGCGGCGCGCGCGGTGGCGCCAGACGACGTCCTCGAGGATCTCCGCGGGCGACGTGTGCCGGTCCAGCGCGCCGGTGACGGCGCTGATCGTCCCCTCGCCGATCTCGTGGCCCTGCTCGATCAGCTCGGCGAGCTCGCGCACGACGAGCGCCGCGGCGGCGACGCCCTCGGCCTCGCCGTCGAGCGTGACGACGTTGCCGCGCAGGTAGAGCTCGCAGTCCACGTGCTCCTCGAGCTGGCGCAGCACGTCGTCGCCGGTGCCCGAGAGCGCGGCGGCGACGTCGTTGGAGAGCTCGATCGTGCGGCGCATCAGCCGCGCAGCGCCTCCTGCACGAGCGCCGAGACGCGCTTGCCGTCGGCGCGCCCGGCGACCTGCGCCATCGCCGCCTTCATCACCTGGCCCATGTCCTTCGGGGACGAGGCGCCGGTCTCGGCGACCGCCCCCGCCACGATCGCGCGCAGCTCGTCGTCGCCCAGCTCGGCGGGCAGGTAGCCGGCGATCAGCTCGGCCTCGGCGCGCTCGGCGGCGGCGAGGTCGGCCCGGCCGCCGTCCTCGAAAGCCGCCGCGGCCTCCAGGCGGCGCTTGCGCTCGCGGCGCAGGACCGCGAGCTCGTCGCCGGCGCCCTCCTTGGCGTCCTTCTGCAGCTCGCTGACGAGCGTTCGCAGCGTGACGACGCGAACCTGCTCGCCGGCCTTCATGGCCGTCACGACATCCTGCTTCACCGTGTCGGTCAGCGTCATCCGCCCCCCATCATAGGCGGGCGGACGGCGACCTCCCGGCGCTCAGCTCTTGCCGGCGTTCTCGGCCACGTACGCCGAGAGCGCGGTGATCTGCGCGTCGGTCAGCTGGCCTTCGAACGCGGGCATGCCGCCGCCGCCGGCCTTGACCTTCGCCGCGACCGCGGTCTCGCTCGGCTGGGCGTCGTCGAGGTTCGGGCCGACCTGGCCGCTGGCGTCCGCCGCGGCGAGCGTGTGGCACGAAGCGCAGTTCTCGGTGAAGAGCTGCTCGCCCTCGGCGGAGGCCGACTCGGACCCCGTCTCGGTCGTCGCCTCGGTCTCCGTGGTGGCGGTGGTCTGCTCGGTGGTGGCCGGCGCGCTCGCGGTGTCCGAGCCGGAGTCGTCTCCGCCGCAGGCGGCGAGGACCCCGGCCGCGAGCAGCGCGGCGAGGACGGCGGTGAGGGGGCGCGTGGAACTCGGCATCGATCCTCCCGTTCGACGTGACGGCCGGTCTCCCTGCGGCGCGAGGCTATCGCTGCCCGGGCGGCGGGGCAACCTCCGCGGGCGGCAGCGTGCCGTCCGGGCGCCGCCGCGGTCCCCGCGGGCGGTCCACCTCGGCCAGCGACGGGGGATGCCCGAGGCTCCCGAGCTCGGAGAGGTCGCGCCCGAAGAGGATCTGGAGGTTCCAGTCCACGAGCAGCCGCGCCTTGCGCTTGAGCCCCGGCATCATCAGCAGGTGGTAGCTGCGGGCCAGGAACCATGCGGGCAGGCCGCGCCAGCGCACGCCCATCGTGCTCGCCACCGCATCGCTCTTGCCCATGTCCACGAACACGCCGCGGGTGCGGTAGCGGAACGGACGCACCTCGCCGCGCCCGATCGCCGCCGCGACGTTGCGGGCGACCAGGCGTCCCTGGCGGATCGCGTGCTGCGCCGTCGGCGGGCACGGGTTCCCCCGCCGCGCGGGATCGTCGACCGCGGCCGCGTCCCCGATCGCCCACACGTTCTCGCGGCCGTCGACGCGCAGCGTGCGGTCCGCGCGGATCCGCCCGCCGCGGTCCAGCGGCAGGCCCAGGCGCGCCACCACCGGCGCCGGCCGCACGCCGGCCGTCCACACGACGGTCCGCGTGGGCACGATCTCGCCGTCCGAGAGCCGGGCGCTGCGGGCGCTGACCTCCTCGAGCGTCGTGCCCGTGCGGATCTCGATGCCGCGGCTGCGCAGCTCGCGCGTGGCGAACCCGGCCAGCGTCGGGCCGATCTCCGGCATCACCCGCTCCTGCGCCTCGACGAGGATCCAGCGCATGCCCTCCGCCCGGCAGCGCGGGTAGCGCTCGATCGCGTCGACGGCGAAGTCCTGGAGCTCGGCGAGGCCCTCGAGGCCCGCGTAGCCGGCGCCGACGAAGACGTAGGTCAGCCACGCCCGCCGGGCCTGCGGGTCGTCGGTCGTCTCGGCGATCTCGAGCGTGCGCAGCAGCCCGTTGCGCAGCGCGATCGCCTCGGAGAGGGTCTTGAAGCCGACCCCGTGCTCGGCCAGGCCGGGGACGGGCAGCACGCGCGCCACCGAGCCGACGGCGACGATCAGGTGGTCGTAGACGAGCTCCTCCTCGTCCCCGCCGGGGCCGACGACCCGCACGAGGCTGCGGTCCGGATCGGCGTCGACGACGCTGCCGACGTGCAGGTCGGTGCGCCGCAGCGCCTCGCGCAGCGGCACCACGACGTGCCGCGGCTCGAGCGTCCCGGCCGCCGCGCCGGGCAGCAGCGGCGTGTAGAGCATGAAGTTGTCCTCGCTCACGAGCGTCACGCGCGCGCTCTGGGCCGGGAGCACCCGCTCGAGCGTGCGGGCCGCGTAGAAGCCGCCGAAGCCGCCGCCCGCGATGACGATGTTCCACGCCATCGCGCTACCCCCGCGCCGCCGCGACCGGCTCGGGCGCCGCCGCGGGCAGCAGCGCGCGGCGCAGGAACGCCAGCTGGTCGGCGACCGCGCGCTCGAACGCCGCGCCGGTGTAGATGTCGAAGTGGCCGATCGGGTAGCGCACGACCTCGCCGCGCGGCGCGCGCTCGGCCATCCGCGCCGCCGGATCGGGCGGCGTCGTCGCGTCCGCGTCGCAGACGCAGACGAGCAGCGGGCAGGCGACCTTCGCCGCCGAGGCGATCGGGCGGAACGTCCCGACCTGGAGCATCACCCGGGCGCCGACGGCGTTGCGCCAGCGGCTGTCCTCCCCGGTGATCGCCGCGAACCCCGGCTCGGCCTCCGGCGCGGTCATCACCGCGTAGGACCCGGGCGGGCCGACCGCGGGGATCGTGCGCGGCGGGCGCCCGAGCAATGCGCCGCCGGCGTCGAGCAGCGCATCCACGGTCGCACGCACCGCGACCTTCGGCGGGGAGACGCGCAGCTGCACGAGGCCGTCGGCGAACGGCGCCTGCGAGACGACCGCGGCGATCTGCGCGTCGCGGGCGGCGACGTCGATCACGTGCCCGCCCGAGAAGGAGGAGCCGAAGAGCGCGATCCGCGCCGCGTCCACCCACGGCACGCGCGCGGCGCACCGGATCGCCGCGCGGTAGTCCTCCTGCTGGCCGCGCACGTCGATCACCTGGCGGTCCTCGCCCCCGCTGTCCCCGAAGCCGCGGTAGTCGAAGAGCAGCACGCCGAGGCCCGCGTCGGCGAAGCGCTCGGCGTACGGCTCGAGGCCGTCGCGGCGCGTCGCGCTGAAGCCGTGCGCCATCACGACGCACGGGACGCGGCCGGCGTCCGCCTCGGCCGGCCGGTAGAGCCACCCCGCGAGCGCCGTGCCCGCCGAGTCGAAGGTCAGATCCTCGCGCGTGTGGGCCATGTCGCGGACCGTAGCGCCCGCGGGCTGACCCGCGCGAGCACGCGGTGCGTATTCGCGGCATGGATCTCTCCGGCTCGGTCTGCCTCGTCACCGGCGCGTCCAGCGGCATCGGCGCGCAGACCGCGCGGCTGCTCGCCGCCGAGGGCGCGACCGTGGCCGGGCTCGCGCGCCGCACCGCGCCGATGGAGGCGCTCGGCCTGCACTCCGTGCACGCCGCCGATCTCTCCGACCCGGCCGACGCGCTGCGCGCCGCCGGCGAGGTGCTCGAGCGCCACGGGCGCGTGGACGTGCTCGTCAACAACGCGGGCGTGCGCATCGACGGGCCGGTCAGCGGCGTCTCGCTCGAGGACCTCGACCAGAGCTTCCAGGTCAACGCGCTCTCCCCGTTCATGCTCGCCGGGCTGCTCGTGCCGGCGATGGCCGAGCGCGGGAGCGGCGTGGTGGCGAACGTCGTCGCGCCGAAGGTCAGCGGCGGGCGCCGCGGGATGGGCGCCTACGCCGCCTCGAAGGCGGCGCTCGAGTCGCTGACCCAGACGCTGCGCCAGGAGGCGGGCGGCAAGGGCGTCGCCGTGTTCGCCTTCGACCCGGGCTGGGTGCGCACCTATCTGGCGCCCGACGGTCCCGAGGACCCGGCGGCCGCGGCCGAGCGGCTCGTCGGGCACCTGCGCGCCGGCAAGGGCGCGCGCGAGATCCTCAGCTGACGAGCAGCAGCGCGGCCCACTCGCCGCCGCCGCGGCGCGCGGCCTCGCGCAGCCCGAGCCGCGCGGCGAAGGCGGCGGCGACCTCGTCGGCCTCGTGCGCCAGCAGGCCGCTCGCGATCAGCGCGCGCGGGACCGTGCCGTCCTCGAAGCCCTGCTCGGCGAGCTGCAGGAGCAGCGGCCGCAGCAGGTTCGCGAGCACCGTCGGCGCCCCCGGCGGCGGGCCGTCGAACAGCAGGTCGTAGCGGCGCGCGCGCACCGCGACGGCGTTCTCCGCCGCGTTCGCCTCGGTGGCGGCGACGCTCTCGGCCTCGTGGTCGAGGCCCAGGACGGGCGCCCAGCCGAGCCGCGCGGCGGCGATCGCCAGCACACCCGAGCCACAGCCGACGTCCACGCACGCGCCGCCGGGCTCCAGCTCGAGCAGCAGCTCGAGGCACAGGCGCGTGGTGTCGTGCGCGCCGGTGCCGAAGGCCTGGCCGGGGTCGATGACGAGCTCCTCGAGCCCGGGATCCCCCGTGGGCGCCTCCCACGGCGGGCGCACCCGCAGACCGGGGCCGCCGCGCGCGCCGGGCGTCACCGTCACGGGGCGGTGGAAGGCCTTCCAGCGCTCGTGCCAGTCGTCCGGGATTTCCTCGGTGACCACCTCGACGAGCGCCCCGCCGGCGGCGGCGCGCAGGTCCGGCAGCGCGGGGACCTCCCCCGGCGGCCCGTAGATCGCGTACTCCACGAGCCCGCCGGGCAGCTCGCGCTCCTCGACGCCCGACGGCGCGAGCTCGAGCAGCTCGGCCAGCGCGACCTCGGCGTCCTCGCGCCGCACGCGCAGCGCGAGCCGGATCATCGCCCGCCGCCGAGCAGCCGCCGGAGCTTGCCGGTCAGCCCCTCGGGCGCGGCGAGGTTCGCCTCGGTGAGCGAGTCGGCCAGGCGCTGGACGAGCTCGCGCTGCTCGGCGCTCAGCCGCCGCGGCACGACGACGTTCACGACGACGCGCAGGTCGCCGTGGCGCCCCGGGCGCTGCAGGTGCGGCATCCCCGCGCCGCGCAGCACGAGCACCTCCCCGGGCTGCACGCCGGCGGGGACCTCCACGTCGGTCGTCCCCTCGAGCGAGGCCGCGGGCAGCGTCGCCCCGAGCGCCGCAGCCGGCGCGGGAACGTCGAGCACGGTCACGAGGTCGTCGCCGTCGCGCAGCAGCCGCTCGTCCGGCGTCACCCGCACCTGGACGTAGAGGTCGCCGGGCGGACCGCCGTGCTCGCCGGCGTGGCCGCGGCCGGCGAGACGGATCCGCTGGCCGTCGGCGATCCCCGGCGGGATCTCGACGTCGAGCTCGCGCGTGGCGACGATCCGGCCGCGGCCCTCGCAGCCCGAGCAGGGCTGCTCGGGGAACGTCCCCTCGCCCTCGCACGCCTCGCAGGCGCTCGTGCGCATCACCTGGCCGAACGGCGAGCGCGCGACGCTCTGGATCACCCCCGAGCCCTGGCAGCGCTCGCACGAGCGCAGCGGCGTCCCGGGCTCGGCACGGTTGCCGTGGCAGCGCTCGCACCGGTCGACGACCTCGAAGCGCACGTGCTCGGTGGTGCCGCGCGCCGCCGCGCGCAGGTCGATCTCGGCGCCGAGCAGGGCGTCGTCGCCCTGCACCGGGCCGCCCGGGCGCCCGCCGCCGCCGAAGCCGGCCCCGAAGAACGCCTCGAAGAGGTCGCCGATCGAGCCGAAGCCCTCGAAGTTCGGGCGCATCCCGCCGCTGCGCAGGCCCTCGTGGCCATAGCGGTCGAAGATCTCGCGCCGGCGCGGGTCGGAGAGGATCTCGTAGGCCTCGGCGGCCTCCTTGAACTTGCTCTCGGCGTCCGGGTCGTGCGCGTTGACGTCCGGGTGCAGCTCGCGCGCCAGGCGCCGGAAGGCCTTCTTGATCTGCGTCTCGTCGGCGTCGCGGGGAACGCCGAGGACGTCGTACGGGTCGCGCGGGAGGGTGCCGGCCATGGACGGGCGAGGCTAGCGCGGGCCCTCGTAGACGTCCTCGACGAAGCGCGAGAGCTGCAGCGAGGCCTCGCGCACGGTCGCGATCGTCCGCGCGTAGTCCATCCGCACCGGCCCGATCACCGAGACCGTGCCCAGCCGGCGCGAGGGCAGGCCGTAGGCGGCGGCCACCAGCGCCAGCGACTGGAGCGCCGGCAGCTCGTTCTCGCTGCCGATCCGCACCACGACGTCGCGCTCGCCGATCGCCAGGCGCAGCACGCCGAGCAGGGTCACGCGCCGCTCGAGCGCCGTGAGCAGCTCGTTGATCTGGGCCACGTCCTGGAGGCGGTCGCTGCCGAGCAGGCGCGCCGCGCCCTCGACGTAGACGATGTCCTCCCCCACCTCGCCGAGCCCGCCGAACGCCGGTGCGAGCGCATCGAGGAACGCGAGCTCGCGCGACCCCAGCGACGGGTCGCGCAGGCGCTGGTGCAGCATCCGGGCGCCGAGCCCCAGCCCGGTCAGGCGCTCGTTCGCGTACTCCCCGAACCACGCGACGAGGCCCGGGTCCACCGGCTCCTCGAAGGTGATCATCCGCTTGGAGACCCCGCCGGTCGACGTGATCACGACGACCATCACCACCTGCGGCTGGAGCAGCAGCACCTCGACGTGGCGGATCGTGGCGGTGTCCACCGGCGGG
>JALOLQ010000185.1 GCA_025455895.1 Solirubrobacteraceae bacterium | reverse complement strand
GGCGAGATCCACACCGACATCCAGAAGGGCTTCGTCCGGGCCGAGATCATCGGCTGGGAGGAGCTCGTGGACGCCGGCGGCTACGCGGCCGCGCGCGAGCGCGGGACGCTGCGGGTGGAGGGCCGCGACTACGCGATGCGCGACGGCGACGTGATCACGGTGAAGTTCACGCCGTAGCGCGGCTCACGGCTTGGTCAGCGAGCCGACCCGGGTGGCGACGAGCCGGGCGCCGAGCTCCGTGAAGGCGCCCTCGGCGCCGTCCTGGACGATCTGCCGGCACATGAGGCGCAGCCGGCCGGCGGCCGCCTGGCCCGCCCCGATGACGAGGAACTGCTGCGCGGCGTCGAGGGTCACCTGCGACGGCATGTTCGCGAGCACGGTGTCCGCGGCGTCGAGGACGAAGCAGACGTACTGGTCCCGGGTGCCCTGGGCGGCCTCGCCCGTGCCGTAGATGAACCCGGTCGCCGAGAGCGTGTAGGCCCCGGCCGGCACGTTGACGCCGGCCACCTCCACCGCGGTCGGTCCGACGATGACCGGGCTCGGCCCGATGACGCTGTACGCCTCGCTCGGGCCGCGCTCGCCCGCGGCGCCGCGCTCGCCGGCCGGACCCGCCGGCCCGGCCGCTCCCTGCGGCCCCGCCCGGAGCTGCCCGCGCCGGAAGTCCGCCGCCAGCAGCGACCCGTTCTTCACCTTCGCGCTCGTCACCGCGCTGGGCTTCAGCTGCGCCGTCCCCACGCTGTTGCGCGGCAGGTTCACCGCCGCGTACGACGTGCCCCCGAGCGCGACGAAGAGGGCGAGGTAGGCGACGAGGTTCGAGCGGACGTGGCGCAGGACGCGGGTCATGCGCGGGACGCTACTCCCCGGCCAGCCGCTCGGCCAGCCGGTTCATGCCCGCCTCGCGGGCGGCCTCCGCGGCGGCCGCGCGGTCGAGCGGCGCGTCCGGCGGGCGCTCCACCGCGATCGCCCGCAGCGTCGCCATGTCGTGGAAGGCGCGCAGCAGATCCGGGTCGGCCGTCAGCGTGCCGCGCGTGCGCGGGGTCATCTCGCTCGTCGGTGACGCCGCGGCCTCGAGCACGCCCTCGAGCGAGCCGAAGCGGCGCAGCAGGTCGGCCGCGCCCTTCGCGCCGATCCCCTTCGCCCCCGGGATGCCGTCGGACGGATCGCCGCGCAGGGCGATGAGGTCCGGGACCTGGGCCGGCTCGATCCCGTAGCGCTCGCGCACGCCGGCGGCGTCGATGAGCTCCGGGCCGCCCTTCGCCGGGAAGAGCACGGTCACCGTGTCGTTCACGCACTGGAACATGTCGCGGTCGCCGGTGAAGAGCACGGTCGTCCCACCGGCGGCGGTCTCGATCGAGGCCAGCGAGCCGAGCAGGTCATCGGCCTCGAACTCGCCCGCGTCGAGCGAGCGCCAGCCGAACGCCTCGAAGAGCGCCGGCGCCCGGTCCCACTGCTCGGACAGGTCGTCGGGGGCCGGCTCGCGGTCCGCGCGGTAGCCGGCGAAGTGCTCGACGCGGTAGGGCGCGGCCTCGGCTCCCCAGCACAGCACCGTCGCCCGCGGCGCGAGCCGCTCGACGGCCTGGAGGACCTGGTTGGCGGTGCCCAGCAGCGCGTTCACCGGGCGGCCGCCGGACCCCCGGATCGACGAGGGCAGCGCGTAGTAGCCGCGGAACATCAGCAGCGGCGCGTCGACGGCGAGCAGCGGGCCGGGCATCGGCGCGACGCTAGCGTGATACGCGCCTCGCAGGACGCCGTACCTGCGATGGATGCCCACGCGCATGGCCGACGACGAGAAGACCACGAAGGTCCCCAAGAGCCGCCTGGCCCGCACCGCCCGGTTCGGCTCGCTCGTCGGCGGCCAGGGCGTGAAGTGGACGGCGACGAACGCCGCCAACCGCCTGCGCTCGGACGAGAAGGCCCAGGCCGCCACGCAGGCCCGCGCCATGGACCTCGCCGACCAGCTCGTCAAGCAGCTCGGGCAGATGAAGGGCGCGGCGATGAAGATCGGCCAGGTCCTCTCGACCGTGGACTTCGACCTGATCCCCGAGGAGGAGCGCGAGGAGTTCAAGGCGCGTCTCGCCGCGCTGCGCGACGACGCGCCGAAGGTCGCTTTCAAGGACATGCGCAAGGTCGCCGAGCAGGACCTCGGCGGCCCGCTGAAGGAGTTCTTCGCGCGCTTCGACGAGCAGCCGATCGCCGCCGCGTCGATCGGGCAGGTCTACCGCGCCGCCACGCACGACGGTGACGAGGTCGCGGTGAAGATCCAGTACCCGGGCGTCGCCGAGGCGGTCGAGACCGACCTGCGCAACGTCCAGCTGCTCGTCCCGCTGCTCAAGCGCATGGCCCCGGGGATGGATGCCAAGGCGCTGCTCGCCGAGCTGCGCGAGCGGATCGCCGACGAGCTCGACTACGAGATCGAGGCGCAGAACCAGCGCCGCGTGCACCGGGCGTTCCGCGGGCATCCGTACGTCGTGGTCCCCGCCGTGCACACCGCGCTCTCCGGGCGGCGCGTGCTCGTCACGCAGTTCGTCGACGGCGAGACGTTCGAGGCGGTCAAGCGCCGGTCCGACGACGAGCGCGACCGCTTCGCCGAGATCGCCTTCCGCTTCTTCTACGGCCTCCTCGATCGCGAGCGGATCGCCGCGGGGGATCCGCATCCCGGCAACTACCTGCTGTGCGCGGACGGCCGCGTCTGCTTCCTGGACTTCGGCCTGATCCGCCACGTGGACGCCGACTACCTCGCCGGCGAGCAGGCGCTCGCGCGCGCGGTCGTCCACGGCGACGCCGAGGGCGTCCACCACTGGCTCGCGACGCTCGGCTACCTGCCCGAGCCCGACGAGTTCGATCCCGAGCGCGTGCTCGAGCAGCTCCAGACGGCGGGCGAGTGGTACTTCACGACCGGCTTCCGGCGGCTCGATCCCGAGTACGTGCGCCACCTCGTCGAGGTCGGCTCGTCGCCGCGCTCGGAGTACTTCGACTACATGCGCCGCCAGACCCTGCCGCCGCAGGCGCTGCTCATCCGCCGCATGGAGGGCCTGCTCTTCGGCGTGCTCGGCGAGCTGCGCGCCGGCGGCGACTGGGGCCGGCTCGCGCTCGAGTACATCGCCGGCGAGCCGCCCTCGACGCCGCTCGGCCAGGCCGAGGCGGCGTATCTCGGCGCCCGCGCGTAGGGTTCGCGCTCCCCGCACGAGAGGAGAGCGCATGCCCCCGAAGACCATCACCGGGCCCGACGAGGTCAAGGCCCACGTCGGCCAGGAGATCGGCGTCAGCGAGTGGTACGAGGTCACCCAGGAGGAGATCGACGCGTTCGCCGAGGTCACCGGCGACCACCAGTGGATCCACACCGATCCCGAGCGCGCGGCGCAGACGCCGTTCGGCGGCACGATCGCCCACGGGCTCTACACCCTCTCGCTCGGCCCGCGGTTCTCCTACGAGGTCATGGACATGCAGGGCTTCGCGTTCGGCGTGAACTACGGCTACGGCAAGGTGCGCTTCCCGGCGCCGCTGCCGGTGGGCTCGAAGGTCCGGATGCGGGCAGAGCTCACGAACGTCGACGACGTCCCGGGCGGGATCCAGATCACCGTCACGCAGACCTTCGAGCGCGAGGGTGAGGAGAAGCCGGTCTGCGTGGCCGAGTCGCTCGCGCGGCTCTTCACCGGCGGCTGATCAGCCGGCGCTGACCTCGGGCCCGGTCGCGCCGCCGTAGCTCAGGCGGTAGCGGCCCGGGCCGGGGAGCGCCTCGCGGTAGGCGCCGCCGGCGCCGAGGCGCACGTCGATCGAGCGCACCCAGCGCGCGCCCTGGCGGCGCTGGACCGTCGCCCACGAGCCGGGGGCGGCCGGCGCGACGCGGCCGGAGATCACGAGCGGGGCGCCGCTGGCCTGCGCGCCGCCGCTGCCGCCCGGGTCGGCGGCGACCGGCGGCTTGGCCGGGCTCGGCAGCGCGCCGGGAAGATCGGGGGACGCCGGGGGCACGGGCGGCGCCGGCGTGCCGCGCCCGGCGTTCGTCGTGAAGACGCGCAGGCGCATCCACGTGTCGCGCAGGCCGAACGCCTTGCGCAGCTGCGGGCCGGTGACCGTCGTGCGTCCGCCGCTGCCGATCACGGTCGCGCGCACGACGCGCGGCGAGACGCCCCGCTGCACGACGCGGATCTCGCGCAGGGTGCCCTTCACCGAGCCGCCGAGCAGCGTGCTCGCGCGGGCGAGCGACATCCGCAGCGGCTTCCAGCGGTGGTGGGGCGAGACGCGGTCCCACGGGTCGCGCACGCTCTTCAGCCATGGCTTCGGCGTCGCGCCGAGGAACGAGTTCTCGACGTTCTCGGTGCGCCCGCCCGAGGTCGAGAAGAAGAAGGTCGTGACGGGTCGCCCCTCGTAGGTGACGACCTGGCCCGCGGTCGCGCGCACGGCGGCGGAGGTCGAGGGCGTC
>JALOLQ010000184.1 GCA_025455895.1 Solirubrobacteraceae bacterium | reverse complement strand
TGCGCGCTGGCGGCCGAGCGGCCCGCCGTGCCCGGCGGCGCGCTCGTCCCCGAGTACGCGCGGCTGCCCGATGCCGAGCTGACCCGCCGCGCCGCGGCCGGTGCGCCGTGAGCACGATCCCGCTCGACATCCGGCGCCTGACCTACGCGGACCTCCCGCAGGTGATCGCGATCGAGCGGCGCGCGTTCCCGACGCCGTGGTCGCTGGCGATGTTCGTGCTCGAGCTCTCCAAGGGCGACGGCGTCTGCCTCGCCGCGCGGCGCGACGAGCAGCTCGTCGGCTACGTCATCTGCTCGCGCTACGACGACGCGTGGCACATCATGAACGTCGCCGTCGACCCCGCCCGCCGGCGCGAGGGGATCGCGCGGTCGCTGCTGGGCGAGCTGATCGCGCGCCTCGGCGAGGACGCCCGGATCACGCTCGAGGTGCGGCCGACCAACCGCCCCGGGATCGCGCTCTACGAGAGCTTCGGCTTCCTGGCGGCCGGGCTGCGGGCCCGGTACTACCAGGACAACGGCGAGGACGCCCTGATCATGTGGCGCACGCCGGCGACGCTCACCGGCTCGCTGGACGACGTGCCCAACCCCGCACCGCCGGGCGCCTCGTGATCCTCGGGATCGAGACGAGCTGCGACGACACGTGCGCGGCGGTGGTCGACGGCGGCGGCGCGATCCTCAGCAACGTCGTCGGCTCGCAGGGGATCCACGACCGCTACGGCGGCGTCGTCCCCGAGGTCGCCGCGCGCCACCACCTCGAGCACCTCAACGCGGCGATCGACGATGCGCTGCACCGCGCCGCGGCGGGGCTCGGGCACCTCGAGCGGATCGCCGTGACCCAGGGCCCCGGCCTGGTCGGCGCGCTGCTCGTGGGCGTCGCGGCCGCCAAGGCCCTCAGTGCGGCGACGGGCGTCCCGCTCGTGGCGGTCGACCACCTCGAGGCGCACGTCGCGGCGAACTTCGCCGCCCCGGCGCCGTTCGAGCCGCCGTTCGTGTGCCTCGTGGCCAGCGGCGGGCACACGTTCCTGGCCCGCGTCGAGGACCGGACCGGGTTCGCCGTGCTGGGCGCGACGCTCGACGACGCCGCCGGCGAGGCGTTCGACAAGGGCGCGCGCATGCTCGGCCTCCCGTTCCCGGGCGGGCCGCACCTGCAGCGGGCCGCCGAGGGCGGCGACCCGGCGGCGTTCGCGTTCCCGCGCGCCGCGGGCGTCCCCGGCCTGGACTTCTCGTTCGCCGGGCTGAAGACCGCGCTGCTCTACACCGTGCGCGACCTCGGCGAGGCCGAGGCGGCCCGCCGGCGCGCGGACCTCGCCGCCTCCTACCAGGAGGCGATCGTCGACGCCCTCGTCCGGCGGGTCGAGCGCGCGCTCGAGGCCACGGGCTCCGGCCGGCTGGCGATCGGCGGCGGCGTGGCGGCCAACGGCCCGCTGCGCGAGCGGATCGCCGGCCTCGGAGCCGTCGTGCACGTCCCCGAGCCCGCGCTGTGCACCGACAACGCCGCGATGGTCGCGCTCGCCGCGCGCGACCGCGACCCGCTCGACCGGGCGGCGGCGCTGGCGCTCGACGCCTACGCGACGGGGGAGCGCGACCGGTGAGCGCGGTGGTGACCGTGTACGTGCGGCCCGGGTGCCACCTGTGCGACGACGCCCTCGCCGCCCTGCGCGAGGTCGCACTCGGCGACCCGTTCACGCTGCGGGTCGTGGACATCGAGGGCGACGACGCGCTCCACCGCCGCTACCTCGAGCGCATCCCCGTCATCGCCCTGGACGGCGAGGAGATCGCCGACTTCGTCCTCGACGCGGACGACCTGCGCCGGCGGCTGCGCGCCCGGGCGGGCGCCCCGGGCGCGCGCTAGAGTCGCTCCCCGTGTCCGTCGGCGAGATCGCAGGCCCGGCCTCCCAGCCGGCCAACGGCGACGCGCCCGCCGAGCGCCTGTCGCTCGGGGTGGCCGCGCGCCTCTCGCGCTACCTGCAGGTCCTCACCCAGGCCAAGAAGATGGGCCGCGAGACGATCTCCTCGCAGGAGCTCTCCGACTACACGCACGTCAACTCGACCCAGATCCGGCGCGACCTCTCCGGGTTCGGGAAGTTCGGCAAGCGCGGGGTCGGCTACAACGTCGACTCGCTCGTCACCCAGATCCGGCGGATCCTCCAGACCGGGGGCCAGCACAACATCGCGCTGTTCGGGGCCGGGCACCTGGGCAAGGCGATCGCCTCGTCGGACATCTTCGCCGACCACGGCTTCAACGTCGTCGCGATCTTCGACGCCGATCCGCGCAAGACCGGCTCGAGCGTCGGCGGGCACCAGGTCCGCCCGGTGGAGGACCTCGGCCAGGTCGTCGAGGACGAGGGCATCGTCGTCGGCGTGCTCGCCGTGCCCACCGCCGCCGCCCAGCCGCTGGCCGAGCAGCTCGTCGACGCCGGCGTGCGGATCATCTTCAACTACTCCGAGGCGCTCCTGCAGGTCCCGCCCGAGGTGACCGTCCACACCTCGAGCCCGGCGGTGGACCTCCTGCACGCGCTCTACTTCTACCTGAGCTGAGCGCGGTGACGATCGACCTGGACCGGGCGGAGGCCGCCTTCGCGGCCTCGACCGACGGCACCGTCGGGATCGAGGAGGAGTTCGCGGTCCTCGACGCCGAGACGCTCGACCTCGCGCCGCGCTTCGAGGAGCTGCGCGACAGCGCCGCCGACCACCCGACGCTGGGGCCGTCGATCGCCGGGGAGCTCATCTCCTCGGAGATCGAGATCCGCTCCGGCGCGGGCGCCGACCTGCACGACGCGATCGCCCGCCAGCGCGAGGTCCGCGGGCACCTGTTCGAGCGCGCCGCCGCGCACGGCATCGCGCTCGGGGCGATGGGCACCCATCCGTGGGCCGACTACCGCGAGCAGCGCAACATCGACACCGAGCACTACCGGCGCGTCGTCGACGGGCTCCAGTACGTCGCCCGCCGCAACAACACGTTCGCGCTCCACGTCCACGTCGGGGTGCAGGGCGCCGACGTCGCGGTGCGCGTCTGCGACCGCCTGCGCCCGCTGCTGCCGCTGCTGCTCGCCGTCAGCGCGAACTCCACGCTGCTCGAGGGGCGCGACGCGGGCCTGCACTCGGTCCGCACCCAGACCTTCACGAAGTCCTTCCCGCGCTGCGGCGTCCCGGACGCCTACGGCTCCTGGGCGGCCTACCGCGCCTACCTCGAGCTCCTGATCGAGACGAACTCGATCGTCGAGGCCACGCAGGTGTGGTGGTCGGTGCGCCCGCACCTGGCCTTCGGCACCGTCGAGGTCCGCATCTGCGACGCGCAGGGCACGGGGGAGGAGTCCGACGCGCTCGCGGCCCTGATCACCGCGTGCGTGCTCCAGGCCGCCCGCGACGAGCGCGAGGGCGTGCCGTCGCGCGACCTCGAGCCGCGGCTGATCGAGGAGAACCTCTGGCGCGCCGTCCGCTACGGCATGGACGGCCGGCTGATCGACTTCGAGCGCCGCGCCGAGGAGCCCGCCCGCGCCGCCCTCGAGCGCGCGCTGGCCTGGACCGCGCCGGTCCGCGCCGAGCACCGGATCGAGCCGGTGTTCCCCGAGCGCAACGGCGCCCAGCGCCAGCTCGCCGCGCGCGCCGCGGGCGCCGACCTGCGCGAGCTCTACACGGCGGCGGTGCAGGAGACCCGCCGCACCTACGCCCCCAGCACCCCGGAGGTTCCCGCGTCATGACCGATCAGCCGTTTCCGCCCGAGGGCGACGAGCTGCGTCCCCCGTCCGAGGACGAGCTGCGCGCCGCCTACGAGGCCGAGCTCAAGCGCCTGCGGGTCGAGGAGGTCGTGGTGCAGACCGTCGTCTCGCTGCTGAACCTCGGCGCGCGCCGCGCCGGCCTCGTCCCCGGCAGCGAGGGCGAGCGCGACCTCGCGCAGGTGCAGCTCGCGATCGACGGGGTGCGCGCGCTGCTCCCGGTGGCCGAGCCGATCCTCGGCCCGAACGGGGCGCCGCTGCGCGACGCCCTCGCCCAGCTCCAGATGGCCTACGCGCAGCTCGCGGGCGGCGCCGGGCCCGAGGGCGGCCCGGAGGAGCCGGGCGGCGGCGGCCCCGGCGGAGCCGGCCCCGGCGGCCCGGGTCCCGGGCCCCAGGGTGGCGCCGGAGGCCCGGCGGAGAGCTCCGGGCGCCTCTGGGTTCCCGGGCAGTAGTTCACCCGGAACGCGCCGCGACACCCCGCCGCGATACCATCGCGCGGCTCTGAGGGGGCCCTGAGCGCGATCCGCGCGCGCCCCCGTTTCCCGTGCCGCGGGCCCCGACCGCCGCACGTCATCTCACTCCGGAGGAATCGAACCCTTGTCTGAGTTCCTGATCGACCACGGCGTCATCGTCGCGGTCGTCTGCGCCGCGATCGCGGTCCTGTACGGCGTCCTGACCACGACGCAGCTGCTCGCGCTCCCCCAGGGCGACGAGA
>JALOLQ010000183.1 GCA_025455895.1 Solirubrobacteraceae bacterium | reverse complement strand
CGCCTGCTTCGACCGGAACTGCTTGATCGTCAGCGGCAGCATCAGCGTCCGCACGACCACCGTCATCGCGATGATCGACATGCCCCAGCCGAATCCGACCGTGTCGTGGAAGAACAGGAGCACCTGTTCGAACACGTCGATGATCGGCTGGAAGATGTTCGCCGGGACGAACGGCATCGCTACGAGCGGGCGGTGGTGGAGTCCGGAGTGGGCCGGGAGTCGGTGCGGAAGAGACGCTGCGCGGACACCGGGTCGTATCCGCCGTGGCTGAAGGGGTTGCAGCGCAGCAGGCGCCAGCCTCCGAGCAGCAGCCCGCGCAGTATGCCGTACTCCCGGATCGCCTGCGCGGCGTAGGCCGAGCAGGTGGGCTCGTACTTGCAGCGCCGGGGCAGGGCGGGGGAGACGAACCGCTGGTACGCGCGGATCGGGGCGATCGCGAGGCTCCGCAGCGTGCTCACGATGCCCCCGCCGCCGCCTTCGCGACGAGCTCCGCGAGCGCGCCGCGCATGCCGGCGAGGCCCTCGCGCTCGGCCAGCTCCCGAGCCTCCGGGCGTGCCACCACGACGACGTCCAGGCCCGCCGGCAGCGCCTCGCGCTCGGCCGAGAACGCCTCCCTGAGCAGGCGTTTCACCTGGTTTCGCTCCACCGCACCGCCGACCTTCCGCGACACGCTCAGGCCCAGGCGCGGCCCATCCTGCAGCTCGCCCTCACCCCCGCGGGGGAAGACGTGCAGCACGAGGTACCGGTTCCCGTACGAGCGCCCCTGGCGATAGACGCGCTCGAACTCCGCACTGCGCGACAGCCGCCCGCGCTTGGGACGACGACCGGGCGCGCGGGGCGGCGGTTCCACCGTCAGACGGTGAGCCGCTTGCGGCCCTTGGCGCGGCGCCGCTTGAGCACGGCACGGCCGGCGCGGGAGCTCATGCGCTCGCGAAAGCCATGGGTCCGGGCGCGCTTGCGCTTCTTGGGCTGGTAGGTGCGCTTCATCAGAGAACCGGGGTTCGGGAGCCGGGGATGATAGCCGCCGCGGTTTTTTCCGCGCGATGCGGCGTCCGTGCAGGGGGTCCCCGCCGCGGTCCGGGCACGCCCGGACCCCTCTGCTAGCCTGCGGCCGCGCGGTCCCGCGGGACCGACTTCCTCTTCATCGGGACGACGGGCGCTCCACGCGGAGCCGCCGGCCCCTGCCGTGACCTCGGACCCCTTCACGACCATCTGGGAGCGCATCCGCACCGACCTCCGCGAGGCGGTCGGGCCCTCCATGTTCGAGATCTGGCTGGCCCCGCTGCGCCTCGCCGCGCTCGAGGGTGACGAGCTCGTGGTCGAGGCCCCCGCGGAGACCCGTGCCTGGATCGCCGACCGCTTCGGGCGCATCCTCCAGGCCAGCGCCGCCGCCGTCCTCGGCGAGGGCGTCACCGTGCACGTCGCCGGTGCGGACCTCGACGCGGCCGCCCCCCGCCAGCGCGGCGCCGCCGACGGGTCCGGGCCGCCCCCCGCCAGCGCGGCGCCGCCCGAGGCGGGCCTCAACCCCAGGTTCACCTTCGACCAGTTCGTCATCGGCACGACCAACCGCTTCGCGCACGGCGCGGCGCTCGCCGTGGCCGAGAACCCCGGGACCGCCTACAACCCCCTGGTCCTCTGCGGCCCGCCCGGGGTCGGCAAGACGCACCTCCTGCACGCCATCGGCACCTACCTCGAGCGCTACGACGCGAGCGTCCGGGTCCGCCTGACCACCGCCGAGGCGTTCGCGAACGACTTCATCGCCGCGGTGCGCGGGCGGGGCATGGAGGCCTTCAAGTCCCGCTACCGCGACACCGACGTGCTGCTCGTCGACGACGTCCAGTTCCTCATGGCCAAGGCGCGCACCGAGGAGGAGTTCTTCCACACCTTCAACGCGGTTCGTGACGCCGGCGCCCAGGTCGTCGTGACCTCCGATCGAGCCCCGCGGGATCTCGACGGCCTCGAGGACCGCCTGCGGGACCGCTTCGAGGCCGGCCTGGTCGCCTCGATCACGCGGCCCGACCGCGCGACCCGGATCGCCGCGCTGCGCAAGCGCGCCCTGCTCGACCAGCTCGACCTCGACGACGACGTCCTCGAGACGATCGCCTCACGCGTGACGACGAACCTCCGTGCGCTCGAGGGCGCGCTGATCCGCGTCGTGGCGTTCGCCTCGCTCAGCGGCCGCGCGGTCGACGCCGCCCTGGCCGAGGAGGTCCTCGCCGAGCTCGCCCCGGCCCCCTCCGCCGAACCCGGGACCGCAGCGGGCCGGCCGTCCATCGAGGACGTCCAGCGCCTCGCCTGCGAAGCCTTCGGGCTCACCCGCGACGAGCTCGTCTCGCCCTCGCGCGCCTCGCGCCTGGCCTGGCCGCGGCAACTCGCCATGTACCTCGCGCGCGAGCACACCGGGGCCAGCCTCCCGGTCATCGGTGAGCAGTTCGGCGGGCGCGGGCACACGACCGTCCTTCACGCCTGCCGGCGCGCCGCCACCCGCCTGGCGGGCGACCCCGAGGCCTCCCAGCTCGTCAACGAGCTGTCGACACGGCTGTCGACACGGGAGGGCTCGGGCCGAGGCGACCGCCCCGACTGACAGACTCCCCGTTTTCGACAGGTGCTCCATGTGCACCGATTTCCCGCAACGCCCAGGGGATTCGCTGATCATCGACAGCCGAACTCTCCCTACGACGTACGACCTTCTCTCTTCGAGGATCCATCGTGAAGATCTCCATCGCCCACGACGAGCTCGTCGCCCACCTCCAGACCGTCGCCCGCGTCGCGTCCTCGCGCAGCGCGATCCAGGCGCTGTCCGGCGTGCAGATCTCTGCGACCGACGCCGGCGTGGAGCTGCGGGCGACCGACATGGAGATCGGCCTGCGGTCTCCCGCGAGCGCCGAGGTCGCCCGGCCGGGAGAGGTCGTCCTCCCGGCGCGCCTGCTGCTCGACGTCGTGCGCAGACTCCCGGGTGACGCGGTCACGCTCGAGCTGCGACCCGAGCAGCAGGACGTGGAGGTCGTGGCCGGGACGGCGCAGTTCCATCTGCGCACGCTGCGCACCGAGGACTTCCCGCAGCTCCCGGAGCGGGCCGCCGAGGACGAGCGCCGGGTCACCGTTCCGGCGGCCGCCTTCGCCCAGACGGTGACGCGCGTCTCGCGCTCGGCCTCGCGCGACGAGACGCGGCCGATCCTCACCGGGGTGCTCGTCTCCGCGGACGGGGCGAGCCTGCGGATGGTGGCGACGGACTCCTATCGCCTGAGCGTCAAGGAGACGACGCTCGAGACGCCGGTGAGCGAGCCGTTCGAGGCGAACGTGCCGGCCCGGGCGCTCGAGGAGCTCGTGCGGCTGGCGGAAGGCCGGGACGTCATCACCATCGGGGTGCGTGCCAACCAGGTCGTCTTCGAGGCCGGCGACGTCACGCTCTCGTCGCGGCTGATCGACGGTCAGTTCCCGAACTACCGCCAGCTGCTCCCGGAGCAGTTCGAGCACGAGCTGACGCTCGACGCCGCCGAGGTCCTCGAGGTCGTCGAGCGGATCAGCCTCATGGCGCAGAAGAACGCCCCGCTGCGCCTCGCGTTCAGCGACGGCGAGCTGCGCGTGTCGGCGCAGACGCCGGACGTGGGCGAGGCGAGCGACACCCTGCCGGTGCCGTTCGCGGGCGAACCGTTCGAGATCGGCTTCAACCCGGAGTTCCTGATCGCGGGCCTGCAGAGCGCCGGCGCCGAGCACGTGGTGCTCAAGCTCATCAGCCCGCTGCGCCCGGGCCTGCTCGAGGCCGCCGACGGCAGCGGGTTCCTCTACCTGATCATGCCCATCCGGCTCAACGTCTGATGGTGCTCGTGCGGCGCCTGCGCGTGCGCGACGTGCGCAGCCACCGCAGCGCCGACGTGGCCCTCGGCGAGCACCTCACCGTGATCCACGGGCCCAACGGCGCCGGGAAGACGAACCTGCTGGAAGCGCTCTACGTCGGCTGCACCGGGCGCTCGTGCCGGACGCGGAACGAGCGCGAGCTGATCCGCTTCGACGCCCCCGCCGCGCGCGTGGAGCTGGAGGTCGACGCGCCCGACGGCCGCCACCACCTGGCCGTGGGCTGGGCTGCGGGGGAGGCCAAGCGCCTCAGCGGCGACGGCGCCCCCGTGGAGCGGCTGCTCGACCTGGCGTTCCGGCCGCTGGTGAGCGTCTTCCTGCCTGACCGGCTCGAGCTGGTCAAGGGGCCACCGGCCCTGCGCCGCGCCCATCTCGACCAGCTGATCGCCGGACTGTGGCCCGCGCGCGCGGCGACGCGCCGCGCGTATGCCGCCGCGCTGGCCCAGCGCAATGCGCTGCTGGCCCGGGTCCGCGCCGGCGTCGTCGACGCCGCAGCGCTGCGGACGTGGGACCTGGAGGTCGGCCGCCATGCCCTTGCGCTGCGCGAGGATCGCGAGCGGGCGGTGGCCCTCGTCGCTCCGCGCTTCGCCGCGCTG
>JALOLQ010000182.1 GCA_025455895.1 Solirubrobacteraceae bacterium | reverse complement strand
GTGCAGATCCCCGGGACGGGCAGCGGCTCCTCGATCGCGTAGCCGACGCCCGAGCCGAGGCGCAGCAGGTTCTTCAGCCCGCCCCCGGTGATGTGCGCGAGGCCGTGGACCGGGACGCCGGAGCGCAGCAGGTCGAGCGCGGCTCGCACGTAGATCACCGTCGGCGCGAGCAGCGCGTCGGCGACGCTGGCGCCGCCCAGCTCGCCAGGCGTCGCGTCGAGCCCCGGGCCGTCCTCGACGAGCACGCGCCGCGCGAGCGTGTAGCCGTTCGAGTGCAGCCCGCTCGAGGGCACGCCGATCAGGGCGTCGCCGGGAGCGATCCGCTCGCCGGTGACGATCGCGTCGAGCCCGACGGTGCCGATCGCGGTCCCGCACAGGTCGAAGCCGTGCGGCGAGGGATGCCCGCGGATCAGCTCGGGCAGCACGGCCAGCTCGCCGCCCGGGATCTCGATCCCCGCGTCGGCCGCGCCGGCGGCCAGGCCGCGCCCGATCGCCTCGGTCGCGGCCGGGTCCGCCTGCTCGACGGCGAGGTAGTCGACCATCGCGATCGGCTCGGCGCCCACGCACACGAGGTCGTTGACGTTCATCGCGATGCAGTCGATCCCGACCGTGTCGAGCCGCCCGGTCTGCTCGGCGAGCACGAGCTTCGAGCCGACGCCGTCGGTGGCGATCGCGATCCCCAGCCCGTCGGCGACGCGCAGGACGCTCGCGTAGTGCCCGGGCAGCGGGACGACGCGCGAGGGCGAGCCGGTGTCGATCGTGCCGAGCACGCCGACGATCGCGCCGACCGCGGCGTCCGAGCGGTCGGTGTCGACTCCGGCGGCGGCGTAGGCGTCGCTCATCGCCCGCGATGCTGCCACAAGCGGCGGGCGGTGAGGGCGGCGAGCCCGCCGCGGTAGGCGGCGTACGGCCACAGCGGCCCGACCCGCTCGACCGGGACGAGCCGGGCGGCGACGAGCGTCGAGGCGAACGAGGCGCCGATCGCGAGCGCGAACGGCGCGCGGACCTCGCGCGGGAGCCCGCGCCGCGCCAGGCGCGTGCCCTTCAGCACGCTGGCCCCGGCGATCACCGGCAGCGCGACGTGGCGCGAGAGCGCGCTCGCCTCCGGCCGGGCGAAGCGGCGAGCGCGCATCGCCGCGAGCGTCATCCCGCCGCGCGAGAGACCGGGGATCAGCGCGCTCGCCTGGGCGAGCCCGAGCAGCAGCGCGTCGGCCGGCCCGGCCTGCTCGCGCGTGCGCTCCTGCGGGGCGAGCGCGTCGGCGAGCGCCATCAGCGCGCCGCCGGCCGCGAGGCCTGCGGCGATCGAGCCGGCGGTGCCCAGGCGCCGCTCGATCGGGCGCTCGAACAGCAGCCCGGCGACGGCGGGTGGGGCGAACGACCCGGCCAGCAGCGTGAGCCGGCGGCGGTCGAGCGCCCCGGCGGCCTCGGCGACCTCGCCGCGCAGCGCGAGCAGCAGTCCCGCCGCGGTGCCCGCGTGGAGGGCGACCTCGAACGCCTTGCGCAGCTCCGGGTCGAGCTGCGGGTAGGGCCAGCCGAGCAGCCACGGCACGAGCGTCGTGTGCCCGGACGAGGAGACCGGCAGCAGCTCGGCGGGCCCGTGCAGCAGCCCGAGCGCGAGCGCGTGGCGGAGCGGGAGGGCGGGCGCCGCGTCAGCCGGCGGGGGCATCGGCCGGAGTCGCGCGGTTGCGGCGCCAGCGCACGAGCAGCCAGATCCCGAAGCCGAGGATGAACGCGATCACCGCGTAGTCGAGCCAGTGCAGGTAGGCGCGCAGGTCCTCCCAGTTCTCGCCGACCTTCATCCCCAGGAACGTCAGGCCGGCCATCCACGGGATGCAGCCGAGGAAGGTCAGCACGGTGAAGCGCCAGAACGGCATCCGCGCGACGCCCGCCGGGAGCGAGATGAACGTGCGGATGATCGGGAGCATGCGGCTGAAGAACACCGCGGCGTCGCCGTAGCGCTCGAACCAGCGGTCGGCCCACTCGATGTGCGACGGCTTGATGTGCAGCCACTTGCCGTGGCGCTCGATGAGCTCCAGGCGCCCGAAGCGCCCGACGCCGTAGGCGATCCACGAGCCGACGACGTTCGCCGCGACGGCGACGCTCACCACCGCGAGGAACGAGTAGGTGCCCTCGCTGACGTTGAAGCCGGCGAACAGCATCGTCGGCTCGGAGGGGATCGGGATGCACGCGCTCTCGAGCGTCATCAGGACGAAGATCCCGAGCAGGCCGATGTCCTCGACCACCCCGGTGACCCAGTCGGCGAGCGTGTCCGTGATGGACGCGAGGACGAGCAGCGTGGAGAGCGGCACCGGGCGGAGAGGGTAGCGTTGGGTGCCGCATGAGCGTCCCCCCGCTTCATCCTCGGCCCGAACGTCGCCGCGTTCGAGCAGGAGTTCGCCGCGTGGCTCGGCGCGCGCCATGCGATCGGCGTCGCGAACGGGACCGAGGCGATCACGATCGCGCTGCGCGCCCTGGGCGTCGGCCCCGGCGACGAGGTGATCGTGCCCTCGTTCACCTTCTACGCGAGCGCCGAGGCGATCCCGCCGACCGGCGCGACGCCGGTCTTCTGCGACATCGACCCGGCGACCTTCCTCGTGACGCCCGAGACGGTGCGGGCGGCGATGACGCCGCGCACGAAGGCGATCGTCGCCGTGCACCTGTTCGGCAACCCGGCGCCGGTGGCCGAGCTGCTGGAGCTCGGCGTGCCGGTGGTCGAGGACGCCGCGCAGGCGGCCGGGACGATCGGCCCGGACGGCCGCCCCGGCGCGCTCGGCACGATCGCGAGCTTCTCGTTCTACCCGTCGAAGAACCTCGGCGCGTTCGGCGACGGCGGCGCGATCACGACGAGCGACGACGCGCTCGCCGAGCGCGTGCGGACGCTGCGCTTCCACGGCTCGCGCGACAAGGTGACCTACGAGGAGGTCGGCTACAACTCGCGCCTCGACGAGCTCCAGGCCGCGGTGCTGCGCGTGATGCTGCCCGAGCTCGAGCACTGGGCCGCCCATCGCCACGTGGTCGGCGCCTGGTACGAGGAGGCCGGCCTCGGCGAGCTGGCGGCGCTGCCCGAGCCCGCGCCGGCGAGCGCGCCGGCCTGGCACCTCTACGTGATCCGCCGCGACGACGCGGACGCGCTCCAGGCGGCGCTCGCGCAGGCGGGCGTCGAGTCGCGCGGCTACTACCGCACGCCCGTCCACCGCCAGGCGGCGATGGCGCCGTACGCCGGCGCGTCCGGCCCGCTGCCCGGCACCGACGAGGCCGCCCGCACGCACCTGGCGATCCCGATCAGCGCGTCGATCACCCGCGCGCAGGTCGACGAGGTCGTCGCCGCCGTGCGCGCCGCGAGCGCGTAGGAGCCGCCGCCGCGTGCGCGTCTGGGTCGACCTGACCAACAGCCCGCACGTGCTCGTGCTGCGGCCGGTGATCGAGCACCTGCGCGCGCGCGGGGACGAGGTCGAGGTGACCGCGCGCGACTTCGCGCAGACGGTCGCGCTCTGCGAGCGCCACGGGATCGCCGCGACGGTGATCGGGCGCCATCGCGGAGGCCGCGTGGCCTCGAAGGCGCTCGGCCTCGCCTCGCGCTCCGGCGCGCTCACGCGCTGGGCGCGCGGGCGGGACTTCGACCTCGCGCTCGGCCACGGCTCGAACGACGTCACGGTGGCCGCGGCGCTGCTGCGGATCCCGTGCAGCACGATGTTCGACTACGAGTTCGCGACGGTGCAGCACACGGTGAACTGCCGGCTCGCGCAGGCCGTGGTCGTGCCCGAGGCGATCCCGCCCGAGCGCCTGGACCGCTACGGCGCGCGCGGCAAGCTGCGCCGCTATCCGGGGCTCAAGGAGGAGTACTACCTCGCCGACCTCGAGCCGGACCCGGCCGTGATCGCCGGCCTCGGGCTCGATGCGGCGCAGCCGATCGCGGTCGTGCGCACGCCGCCGGAGGTCTCGCTCTACCACCGCTTCGAGAACGACGTCTTCGCCGGCGTGCTGCGGCGGCTGCGCGAGCAGGCGCAGGTCGTCGTGCTGCCGCGCACGCCCGAGCAGCGCGCCGAGCTGGCGGCGGCCGGGGGCTTCACGGTCCCCGAGCAGGCGATCGACGCGCCCTCGCTCATCGCGCTCGCCGACCTCGTGGTCAGCGCGGGCGGCACGATGAACCGCGAGGCCGTGGCGCTCGGCACGCCGGTGTGGACGACGTTCGAGGGGCGTCTCGGCGCGGTCGACGAGCGGCTGATCGCCGAGGGGCGCCTGCGGCGGCTCGAGCGCCCGGAGGACGTCGTCGTCGTCAAGCGCGCCGCGGCCGACGAGGCCGCGGCCCGGGCCGGCCGCGTGCGCCGCGATCCGGCGCTGCTCGTGGACCTGCTCAGCGCGCCCGCAACGGGCCGCCCGCCGCGGGACGCGGGCTCCTCGGCGGGCTAGACTCCGCAGCGATGCGGCGCCGTCTCAGCACCGCCGCGCTCCCGCTCCACCGGCACTCGCTCCTGCAGCTGGCCGCGGACGGGGCGCTCGTCGCGCTGGCCTACTTCCTCGCCTACCGGCTGCGCTTCGACCAGTCGGTCGGAACGCCGGACCGGTTCCAGGATCTCCTGGAGGCGACGCTGCCGTGGGTCGTCGTCCTGGCGCTCGTGATCTTCACGCTGTTCCGCATCGAGCAGCGCCAGTGGCGCTACGTGACCCAGCGCGACTACGCCGGCGTGCTCCAGGCGGTGATCGTGCTGACGCTCGCGGTCGTCGGCTACGTCGCGCTGGCCAAGCCGGTGACCGACCCGCGCCTGCCCGGCGACGTGAACGTCTCGATCCCGACCGGGGTCCTGGCGCTCTTCTTCCTGCTCTCGCTCGTGCTGGTCGGCGGCGTGCGCTTCGTCGTGCACAACGCCTACGAGCGCACGATCCGCGGCTTCCGCGCGCGCAAGGACGCGCGCCGCGTGCTGATCGTCGGCGCCGGCGACGGCGGGCGCCTCACGCTGCGCGAGATCGTCCGCAACCCCGCGCTGCGGATGAACCCGGTCGGGTTCGTCGACGACGACCCGCTGAAGCTGCGGGTGCGGATCGACGGGGTGAAGGTGCTCGGGGCCACCGAGCAGCTGCCGCGGATCCTCGACGAGGCCGAGCCCGACGAGATCATCATCGCGATCCCGTCCGCGCCGGGCACGCTGCGCGCGCGCGTCGTGCGCGCCGGCCGCGAGCGCGGGATCCCCGTCCGCACGCTGCCGACGGTGTTCGAGCTGCTCCAGGCGGGTTCCGGCGCCGTCGTGCGCCAGGTGCGCGAGGTGCAGGTCGAGGACGTGCTCGGCCGCGAGCCGGTGCGCATGGAGCTCGACCGGGTCGGCGCCTACCTCTCCAGCGAGGTCGTGCTCGTCACCGGCGCGGGCGGCTCGATCGGCGCGGAGCTCTGCCGCCAGATCGCGCGCGTCGCCCCGCGGCGGCTGATCCTCCTCGACCACGCCGAGGACAACCTGTTCGCGATCCAGCGTGAGCTGGAGGACGACCGCCACGTCCACCCCTCGTCGCTGGCGGCGGTGCTCGCCGACTGCAAGGAGGGCGAGCGCATGCGCGAGGTCTTCCGGGAGCACCGCCCGACGGTCGTCTTCCATGCCGCGGCCTACAAGCACGTCGGGCTGATGGAGCTCAACCCGGTCGAGGCGGTGCGCAACAACGCGCTCGCCACGCGCCTCGTGGCGCGCCTGGCCGGGGAGGAGGGCGTCGGGCGCTTCGTGCTCGTCTCCACCGACAAGGCCGTCTCGCCGGCCACCGTGATGGGCGCCTCGAAGGCGCTCGCCGAGTACGCCGTCGAGGAGATGACCACGCGGTTCCCGCAGACGCGCTACGCCTGCGTGCGCTTCGGGAACGTCCTCGGCTCGTCCGGCTCGGTCGTGCCGATCTTCCGCCGCCAGATCGCGCGTGGCGGCCCGGTGACCGTCACCGACGAGCGCATGACGCGCTACTTCATGACGATCCCGGAGGCGGTGCAGCTCATCATCCGCTCGGGCTCGCTCGGATCCGGGGGCGAGATCTTCGTGCTCGAGATGGGCGAGCCGGTGCCGATCCTCCAGCTCGCCCGCGACATGATCGAGCTGTCCGGCCTGAGCCCCGACGAGGACATCGCGATCGAGATCACGGGCCGTCGCCCCGGAGAGAAGCTCCACGAGGAGCTCTTCAACCCGTACGAGCGCGCGCAGCCCACCCCGGCCGAGAAGATCCTGCTCGCGGCGCGCGACCAGCGTGACCCGGCCGAGGTCGCGGAGTGGTTCGACGAGATCTCGCTGCTCGTCCTGGAGGGCGACGCGGCCGGCCTCGCGGCGAAGGTCGGTGCGCTGGCGAGCGGTGCGTCGGAGAGCGTGCCGGCCCGGGCGCACGGGACGGGCGAGCCGGGCGACGGCGGGTCCGGGGGCCCGGGCGTCTAGCATCACCCCCTCATGCAGGCCGTCCCGGCTGCCCTGTCCCTGACCGACCAGATCGAGAAGTACGGCGCCTACGCGGGTATCGCGGCGGTCGTCGGTCTCGGCGTGCTCGTGCTGCTCTACATCGCCCAGGCGCGCGAGGTCAAGCGCCTGCGCGAATGGGCCGGCCGCGCGCCGGAGCGTGACGCGGACCTTCAGCAGCGGGTCGTCGCCGAGGCCCAGCGGCGCACGGCGGCGCCGGCGCGCCCGGCCGCGGCGCCCGCGGCCCGCCCCGCCGGTCCCGCGACGCCGGCGGCGGCCGCCGCAGCCGCCGCGGCTCCGGCGGCGGCGAAGCCCGCGGGTGCGCCGGCCGCCACGCCGGCCGGCCAGCAGGCGGCGCCGCCCGCGGCCACGCCCCCGGCGGCGCCCGCT
>JALOLQ010000181.1 GCA_025455895.1 Solirubrobacteraceae bacterium | reverse complement strand
GCCGGGCGTATGCTGTGATGCATGCGCACGACCATCACCATCGACGACGATCTGCTGCGTGAGGCGAAGCAGCGGGCCGCGGCCGAGGGGCGCACGCTGAGCGATCTGGTCGGCGAAGGGCTGCGCGAGCGGCTCGCCCGACACGAGGCGCCGCCTCCGCGGCCCTTCCGGCTCGTCACCTTCGGCGGCCGCGGCCTGCGGCCCGGCGTCGATCTCTCGAGTAACGCGGCGGTGCTCGACCTGCTCGATGAAGACTGATGCTGCTCGACGTCAACGTCCTGATCGACGCGCACCGCAGCGACAGCCCCCACCACGACGCCGTAGCGGACTGGCTCCGGGCGACGCTGGCGTCCGGGCGGACGGTGCTGCTCGCCGACCTCGCGATGACCGGGTTCGTGCGCATCGTGACCAGTCCTCGCATCTTCGATCCGGCGAGCCCCGCCGAGACGGCGATGGCGTTCCTCGACGAGCTGCTGGCCGAGCCGGGCTGCCGGCGCGTCGCGTCCGGACAGCGTCACTGGGACATCATGCGCCGGATGGTCGTCGAGGGCGACGCGCGCGGAAATCTCGTCACGGACGCTCACATCGCGGCGCTCGCCGTCGAGCAGGGCACGCCGCTCGTCACGCGTGATCGTGATTTCGCGCGGTTCCCCGGACTCGTCACGGTCCGTCCGGATCTGCCGACCTGATGCTCCGTCGCGCCTTCGACCTGGTCGTCGCCGCCGGCGCCCTCATCCTCGCGTCCCCGTTCCTGCTCGCCGCCGTGATCGCGATCCGGCTCGAGTCGCAGGGCAGCCCGATCTATCGCCAGCGCCGGGTCGGCCAGGACGGCCGGCCGTTCGACGTGATCAAGCTGCGCACGATGGTCACCGGCGCCGAGCATCTCGGCGCGGGCCTCGCCGTGAGCGAGGGTGACACGCGGATCACGCGCGTCGGGCGGATCCTGCGCCGCACGTCGCTCGACGAGGTGCCGAACCTCGTGAACGTCCTCAAGGGCGAGATGGCGATCATCGGCCCGCGCCCGACCGTGCCGGTGCAGGTCGAGCAGTACACCGAGCGCCAGCGCGGTCGCCTGGCCGTGAAGCCCGGGATGACCGGCTGGGCCCAGGTCAACGGGCGCGCCGAGATCCCGTGGGACGAGCGGATCGAGCTCGACCTCTGGTACATCGAGCACCGCTCGATGGCGCTCGATCTGCGGATCCTCTGGCGCTCGATCCGGATCGTCTTCGGGGGCGAGGGGCTCTACCGGGGCGAGACGCCGGCCTGGCGCGACCCGCCGGCGCAGCCCTGAGCCGACCGGCTACCGCCGCGGGCGCGCGAGGTAGCGCCCGCCCGCGCGCACCGGCACCGTCCGCTTGCGCACGAGGTCGCGCACGTCCACCACGCCGCGGGTCACGCGCACGAGCGTTCCGGCGCAGCTGTCCTGCAGGAGCCAGCGGGTGCCGCGCACGGTCGCGGCCGCGTTCTTGCCCGTCGTCCGGAAGCGGCCCTTGCCGTCGCCCCACAGGAAGCGCTTCTTGCGCTTCGCCGAGGACCGCGCGCCCCCGGGGCGCGCGCAGGCGCCGAGCGCCTCGGTCAGGCGCAGCTCGGTGCGGACCGGCGCCCCGCCGGACTGCGTGACGCGGAAGACCCCGCCCCAGAACCAGCCGTCCATCGTGCCGCCGTTGCCGTCGGCGGCGCTCAGGCGCACGCGGCCGGCGCGGGTGTCCACGGTCGCGCCGAGCGGGATCGCCTCGCCGGAGCCGAGCCGGATCCGGCGCCCTCCGGGAAGCGTGACGAACACCGTGCCGGACGCCGTCCCGACCACCTGGCGGCGCAGCTGCGGCTGCGGCGCGGGTGGCGGCGGCGCGCTCGCCTCGGTCACCGGGCTCACGCCGCCGCTCAGCGGCGGCACGACGAGCAGGCCGCCGCCGGGCGGCCGCGGCTTGGCGGCGTCGACGGCACCCTGCGCGCAGGCGGTGCCGGAGTCGGCGGACGTGGTGAGCCGGTCGAGCAGCACCGCGGAGTCGAACTGCGCGTCGCCCTGATCGAACAGCGAGAGGTAGAGCGAATGGGACCCGGGCGTGACCGGCGTCGAAGCGCGCAGCACGGTCGTCGCGGCGTCGTACGTCGTCCCCTGAGCCTGCTCCTCGCTGACGGCCGTGTCACCGAGTCCGTTCACGCTCACCGGGCGCTGCTGGGGCCCGAAGGCGAAGTTGCCGGGGGACGCGATGTCCGAGCCGGCGGTCGTCCAGGTCGTCGCGTCCAGCTCCGCGATGAACGCGTCGTTGAAGATCCCGCCGACGTACTCCGGGAACTCCTCGGAGAGGAAGCGGAAGTCGAGCGACAGGCACGAGCGGCCCGCGGGGACCTCGACGTCCACGCGCAGGACCGAGGCGTCGAGAGCGGTGTCGCCGCGTCCGGGCGCCGGACCCCCGCTGAGCCCGGTGCTCGCGTTCTCGGCCTGGTCCGGCACGCCGGCGAGGTCGGCGGTGCCGGTGGTCAGGAGCGCGGCGCCGGGTCCGTCGAGCGGGAAGCCGGCCAGTCCGTCGAGCGGGAAGCCGGCCAGCGGCGCGCCGAGCAGCGCGCTCGGCACCGCCTCGGTGATCGGCGGGCGCTCCTCCCACGCGCCGCCGGTCACGAGTCCGGGGTCGGCGCCGATCGCGGCGGCGAGATCCGCCGCGGGGGCGTCGGGGAGCGTCGTGAACGTGCGGTCCGCCGTCTGGACCCCAGGTGGATCGGCGAGGCCGGCGACGAAGCGGTAGTGGTACTCCGTCCCCGGCTCCAGCCCGGTCAGGCGGACGCTGACCGGGCCGGCCGGCTCACCGGCGAAGCGCGCCTCGATCTGCGTCGTGCGGTCGTAGGACGTCGTCGTCCCGTACTCGACCTGCCAGCTCGTCTCGGCCTGCTCGAACTCGGCGGTGACCACGGCCGTCGACGACCCGGGCACCGCGTCCGCGCCGTTCTCCACGAGGGCGGCGCTCGCGGCGGCCGGCCACGCCGCGACCGCTCCCGTCAGGAGCCAGGCAAGCGCGAGTCCCTTCGCACGACCCATCGTTCGGGCAGTCTGCCGGAACCCGGCGGATCGTGCGACCGGTTGCGTCATCGTGCTCACGGACCGGAGGGCACCACGAGCCCGGACTCGTAGGCGACGATCACGGCGCGAACCCGATCGCGCACCTGGAGCTTGGCGAGCACGCTCGCCACGTGCGTCTTGATCGTCGCCTCGCTCAGGTGGACGTGCTCGGCGATCTCGCGGTTCGACAGGCCGCGGGCGAGCAGCAGCAGGATCTCGCGCTCGCGCTCGCTGAGGCCGGTGATCCGCGCGTCCTCGGGCACCGTCCGAGGCCGTGCGGCGACGAACGCCTCGATCAGCCTCCGGGTCACGCGCGGAGCGATGAGCGCATCCCCTGATGCCACCGCGCGCACCGCGGTGATCAGCTCGGTCGGGCGGGCGTCCTTCAGCAGGAAGCCGGCCGCCCCCGCCAGGAGCGCGTCGTAGACGTACTCGTCGAGATCGAACGTCGTGACGATCAGGACACGGACGGCGGGATGCGTCGTCCGCAGCTGCCGTGTCGCCGCGAGCCCGTCGAGCTCCGGCATCCGGATGTCCATCACGATCACGTCGGGCCTGAAGCGCGCCGCGGCCCCGAGCGCCTGCCGCCCGTCGGCCGCCTCCGCGACGACGTCGAGGTCCGGCTCGGCGTCGAGGATCGCACGGAACCCGCCGCGGACGAGCGCCTCGTCGTCCGCGATCGCGACCCGGATCGTCATGGCGACGCTCCGTCGAGCGGGATGTCGGCGCGGACGAGGAACTCGCCGCCCGGCTGTTCGCCGGCGGTGAGGGCTCCGCCGTACAGCGCGACGCGTTCGCGGATGCCGACCAGCCCATGCCCGCGCTCGCCGTCGACGGCGCTTGCCGCCATCAGGGGGTTCGTCACCTGCAGGAACAGCCGCTGCGGGTCGACCCGCACGTCCACCCGGGCGGCCGCTCCCGGTGCATGCCGGCGGACGTTCGTCAGCGCCTCCTGCAAGATCCGGTAGGCCGAGAGGTCCAGGCCGGCCGGGACGGTGCGCAGATCGCCGTCCACGTGCAGGTCCACGGTCACGCCCGCGTCACGGCTCTCCCGGGCGAGCCGCTCGAGGTCACGCAGCGAGGGCTGCGGCGCGAGCGCGGCGCCGGCGTCCTGCGCGCGCAGCAGCCCCAGCGCCTGGCGCATCTCGGCGAGGCCGCTGCGAGCGGCGTGGTCGATCGCCTCGAAGGCGGATCGTGCCCGGCCCGGGTCCTCGTGGAGGACGTGCAGGCCCGCGCCGGCCTGCACCGCGATCGCACTCAGCCGGTGCGCCACCACGTCGTGCAGCTCCCGGGCGATCCGCTGGCGCTCGTCGATCGTCGCGCGCTCGGTGTACTCGTCGAGCTCGTCCTCGATGACGTCCGCCCGCGCGACGGCGTAGACGGCGAACGCGAGGACGAGGATCGGGATGAACCCCTCGGTCAGCGGGATGCCGGCGAGCACCGAGGCGGCCATCGCAGCGACGGACACGGTGGCCGCCGGCACCGGCTTCACGCGCCGCCAGGCCAGCGGCAGCGTCATGGCGAGGGTCGCGACGACCTGCACGACCCGCGGGCCGTCGAAGTCGTGTCGCAGGAACAGCTCGAGCAGGGCGAAGATCGCCAGCGCGACCGCGAGCGCGATGTCGACCGGGGGCGGACGCCGACGGTGGGACCGGGCCATCAGGTGCCGACCGTATCGCCGCCGACCGCCGGCGGCATCGGCCGAAGGGATGACCGGGGAGGCGACCTTCGGCCGATGACCGGGGGCGTGAGCGCACCGTACTGTCCGAGCGGTCCAGTCCCGAGTTCGAGGAGAACCGATGATCACCCGACGCAACACCATCATCCTCGCGGCGTTCACCGCCGTCTGCTTCGTCGTCGCCGGGCTCCTGGGCAACGACAACGAGGGCGCCGTGCAGGCGATCGCCGACGTCGCGTGGTTCGGCCTGCTCCTGGGCGCGCTGCTGCTGGTGGTGATCGGCGTGGCGCGGCTCACCCGGTGGGCGGCGGGCCGCAAGGCCCCGGCACGCTGAGCCGCGGGCGACCTAGCCAATGCGTGATAGGTTCGCCCGAGTCCAGCTCCGGAAAGAGGTCCAGCATGTATGCACCGGTCGGCACTGATGCCGTGGTCAGGCGCGGGGCGCGCCGGCTCGCGGTGGCGATCGCGGCCGGAGCGCTCGTCGCGACGGCGCTCGTCGCTCCGCCCGCGCACGCGACGGCCCCCCGCAGCGCCACCATCGTCGAAGGGGCCGGCATGGGCGGCGTGCGCCTGGGGATGTCGCTGCGGCAGGTCCGCGCCCGCTGGGGGACGCCGGCGCGCGGATCGTGCTTCGCGGTTCCCGGGTACGCGGACGGTGAGATCTGGGACGCCCGGTCGTGCAGCTGGGCGGTCCGCGGACGGCGCGGCGCGACGGTGTCGGCGACAGCGGTGGACGGCCGCGTGGCGTTCCTCATGGCCCGGTCCCCGGGGTGGGTGACGAGGCGCGGCGCCGGCCGCGGGACCACCCTTCGCGCGCTCCAGCGCCGCTACCAGGGGCGGCTCGACCTGGTCTCCACGGCGAGCCGGGGCGCCTGCTACGCGGCTGACCTGCGCGGCGGCGAGATCGCGACGACGTTCGTGTTCTTCCGGGCGGCCGTCGCCAACCAGGTGGGCGTCGACGCCGTGCGCATCTACGACCCGCAGAGGATCGGCTGGGAGGGCGACTCCGAGCCGGGGCGCCCGGTGAACACGTCCGGAGCGTGCCGGCGATGAGTCTTCGTGCCGCTCGCGGGACGCGCGCGGTCCTGCGCGTGGTCGTCGCGCTCGGACTGACTCCTGCGGTCGCCGCGTCGCCGGCCCACGCGTCCTCGATCACGATCGAGACGACGGGGTTCATCGTCGGGACGAACGCGCTCGTCTTCACGGCGGCTCCCGGCGAGGCGAACACGCTGATCGTCAACCGCGTCGACGCGCTGACCGCCGAGATCTCCGACACCTCCGGATCACCGATCACCCTCCCGGCCGGGTGCCTGCATCCGGGCGGCGTCCTCTCGGTCGCCCAGTGCACGTCGGCGCCCTTCCCACTGGAGCGCCTCCGGCTGAACCTCGGTGACGGGGACGACCAGGTCACCCACGCCGGAAGCTCGATCCCGTGGCAGGGGCTGACGATCCTCGGCGAGGCGGGCAGCGACCAGTTGCTGGGAGCGGTGCTGGCGCCGTGCACGCTGTGCTCGACGCCGGGCACGGCGGTGCTCGACGGTGGCCCGAACAACGACACCCTGACCGCAGGCCCCGGATTCCACGAGCTCCTCGGCGGGTCCGGAAACGACACGCTCACCGGCGGCACCGGCGACGACCGCCTGATCGGCGGCCCGGGCGGCGACCTCATCAGCGGGGGCGCCGGCGCCGACACGGTCTCCTACGAGGACCGGACGAGCGCGGTCAGCGTCGATCTCGCGAGCACCGTGCGCAGCGCCGGGAACAGCGAGGACTGCAGGTCGCTTCCCTTCTGCCTCGAGAAGGACGGGATCGGCGACGACGTCGAGACGCTGCTCGGGGGCTCGGGCGCCGACACCCTGGTCGGCGACGGCGAGGCGAACGCGATCGACGGCGGCCCGGGGGACGACATGCTCGCCGGAGCGGGAGGCCCGGACACGCTCACCGGCGGCGGCGGCACGGACGTCCTCGACGGCGGTCCGGGCGCGGACACCATGAGCGGCGCGATCGTCGACTACTCCTCGCGCGCGACCCCGGTCGTTGCGGCGCCGCAGACCGAGGACCCGATCCTCGGATGGATCGGCCCCACGAGCGGCGCCGGTGGAGAAGGGGACCGGCTGCGGGGCGTGACGCACGTGCGCGGCGGCCAGGACGACGACGACCTGCGGGGCTTCCGGCGCATCGAGGGCGGCCCCGGCGACGACACGATCTCGACCTACGCCAACCCGGACGGCAAGCTCGACCAGGCGTTCGGCGGCCCCGG
>JALOLQ010000180.1 GCA_025455895.1 Solirubrobacteraceae bacterium | reverse complement strand
CGGCGTGCAGGCGGCCGGCGCCTCGACCGTGCGCATCCTCGGCGCCGCCTGCGGCCTCGGCGTCCAGGGCTCCGGCTGGATCGCCGCGCCCGGCGTCGTGGTGACCAACGCGCACGTCGTCGCCGGGACCGAGGGCGACCTGCTCGTGGAGACCCGCGACGGCGAGCGCCGGCCCGCCCGGGCGACCGCGTTCGACCCCGGCGACGACGTCGCGGTGCTGCGCGTCGAGGGCCTCGAGGGCGCGCCATTGGCGTTCGCCCCCGAGCGCGAGAGCGAGCGTTCGGGCGCGATCCTCGGGTTCCCGCTGAACGGGCCGTTCGACGCGCGCGCGGCGCGGGTCGGCCCCGCGCAGGCGGTGATCAGCCAGGACGCCTACGGGCGCGGACCGGTGCGCCGCCCGATGAGCCCGATCCGCGGCCTCGTGCGCAAGGGGAACTCGGGCGGGCCGGTCGTCGACGGCGAGGGCCGCGTGCTGACCACCGTCTTCGCCGGCTCCGCGGAACCCGGCGCGCGCGGCGGCTTCGGCGTGCCGAACGCCGAGGTGCGCGAGGCGCTCGCGGCGGCCGCCGCGGGACGGCCGGTCTCGACCGGGCCGTGCACCGCGTAGGGACGGCGCCTCAGCCGCGCTGCGGGATCGCCTCGAGGTCGGCGCGGTGAGCGGCGACCATCGCCGCGAGCGTCTCGCGCGCGTCGTGACGCGGCTCCCAGCCGAGCTCGGTCCGCGCCCGCGCGGTGTCCATGAGGACCGGGTGGCGGAACGCCTCCACCCAGCTCGCCTCGTCGGGCAGGAACGGCAGCCGCGCGATCACCTCGGCCGCCCCGTCGAGCGCCAGCTCCGGCAGCGGGACCCGGTACCAGCCGAGCTCCTGCGCGAGGTCGCCGAGCGTCACCTCCCCGTCGCCGGCGAGGTTGTAGACCCCCGGCGCGCCGCGGCCGGCCACCGCGGCGCAGAGCGCCTGCGCGACGTCGTCGTGGTGGACGAGCTGGAACGGAACGCCCGGGTCGGGCAGCACCGGCTTCAGCACCGGGACCTGGTCGAACAGCGCGCGCACCGCGCCGGGCAGCCGCTGCCCGAGGTCGATCAGCGGGATCGAGTCGACGAGGATCCGCCCCTCGGGCCCGGCGACGATGCACGGCCGGAAGACGTAGGCCTCGGTGGTCGAGCCGCGCAGCGCCAGCTCCAGCTCGCCCTCGACCTCGGCCTTCTGCGCCGAGTACGGGTGGCGCTCGGAGCCGCTCGCCGGCGTGTCCTCGGTGAGCCGCTCGGGCAGGTCGGTGCCGAAGCCGTAGGCCGCGACCGACGAGGTGTAGATCAGCCGCTTCGCCCCGGCGGCGGCCGCCGCGTCGAAGACGTTGCGCGAGCCCTCGAGGTTCACCGCCCGGCTCGACTCGCCGGCCATGATCACGAACGCCAGGTGCGCGACGACGTCCGCGCCCTCGCACAGCGCCGCGACCGCCGCACGGTCCAGCACGTCCCCCTGGTGGTAGTCGACCTTCGTCCAGCCCCGCTCGGCGGGGTCGAACGGCCGCCGCGCCATCGCCACGATCCGCCCCACCTCGGGCATCGCGTCGAGCGCGTCGACGAACGGCCGCCCGATCTCCCCGGTGGGGCCGGTGACCGCGACGGTGAGCTTCGGCTTGGCGGTGCGCTTGCGGGCGGGCGGGCTCATGGAGCGACGCTACCGGGCCGCCACGCCCCCGTGGGCGCGATCGCGGCGCCGCCGGACCCTGCCCGCCCTCAGGCCCCCGCCACCCGCGCCACCTCGGCCAGCGAGGTCATCCCGGAGGCGACCTTCGCGAGGCCGTCGTCGCGCACGCGGCGCATGCCGCCGGCGACGGCGGCGGCGGTGATCTCGTCGCTCGAGGCGCCGCGCATGACGAGCGTGCGGATCTCCTCGGTCACCGGCATCACCTCGAAGAGGCCGATCCGGCCGCGGTAGCCGGTGCCGCCGCAGCGCCCGCAGCCGACCGGCTCGAACGCCTGGAGGTCGGCGCCGGCGGCGAAGCCGTTCTCGCCGAGCACCGCGGCGGGGATCAGCGTCTCGCGCCGGCAGTTCGTGCAGAGTGTGCGCGCGAGGCGCTGGGCGACGACGCAGTCGATCGCGCTGGCGACGAGGAACCGCTCGATCCCCATGTCCGCGAGCCGCGCGACCGCGGTCGGCGCGTCGCGGGTGTGGAGCGTGGAGAGCACGAGGTGGCCGGTGAGCGCGGCCTCGATCGCGATCTGGGCGGTCTCGCGGTCGCGGATCTCGCCGACCATGATCACGTCCGGGTCCGCGCGGACCATCGAGCGCAGGCCCTCGGCGAAGCCGACGCCGACCTTCTGGTTGACCTGGAGCTGCTTGATCCCGTCGATCCGGTACTCGACCGGGTCCTCGATCGTGACGATCGAGCGCTCGCCGCTGTTGAGCAGGCGCATCGCGCCGTAGAGCGTCGTCGTCTTGCCCGAGCCGGTCGGCCCGGTGACGAGGATCGCCCCGTAGGGCTGGGCGACGGCGTGGCGCACGCGGTCGAGCTCCGCGTCGTGCAGGCCGAGGCCGTCGAGCGCGATCACGTCGCCGGTGCCGCGGTCGAGGATCCGCATCACGACCGACTCGCCCTGCACGAGCGGCAGCGTCACCACGCGCACGTCCACCGTGCGCCCGGCGATCGTCAGCGAGAGCCGCCCGTCCTGGGGCACGCGCCGCTCGGAGATGTCGAGGCTCGCCATGATCTTCACGCGCGAGACGACGCCGCGCACCATCCGGCCCGGGATCGTGGAGGCCGGGGAGAGGACGCCGTCGATCCGGTAGTGGACGCGCATCTCGGCGCCCTCGGGATCGAAGTGGACGTCGCTCGCGCCGAGCTCGACCGCCTCGGCGACGACCGAGTGCACGAGCTTGATGACCGGCGCCTCCTCGTCCTCCGGGCGCGTGTCGCCGACGCTCACGTCGGCCGCGGTCAGCGCGACCGCCTCGGGCGCGGGCGCCGGCTCGATCGCCTCGGCGACGTCGTCGAGCCGCGCGAGCTTCGCGATCAGCGCGGCGAGGTCCGTCCGCGAGGCGACGAGCGGATGGATGTCGAGCCCGGTCATCATCGCGATGTCGTCGATGGCAACGACGTTCGCCGGATCGGAGGTGGCCAGCAGCAGCGTGCGGTCGTCGAGGAACCCGATCGGCACGGCGTCGTACTGGCGCGCGGCGTCCGGCGGCAGCAGCCGCGCAGCGGTGTGATCGAACGGGAACTCGCCGAGGTCCACGTAGTCGACGCCGAAGCGCTCGGCGAGCACGCGGGCGAGCTGGTCGGCGGTGAGCGTGCCGTGCTCGACGAGCAGCTCGCCGGTCGTGCGGGCCTGGTCGCGCGCGGCGGCGACGGCCGCCTCGACGGCGTCGCGCTCGGCGAACCCGAGGTCGACGACGACGTCGCCGATCAGCCGCGGGAGCCGCCCGTGGCGGCTCAGCGGGACGATGCCGGGCGGCAGCTCGTCGCGGCGGCGGGCGGTGGGCGGAGGCGAGGACAGGGGCGTGGACATGGGCGGGCCTGGGCCGGGGACGGGAAACCTGCCCGCGTCATCGGCAGCGCGCGCCCGGAGCGTGAGCCCCGCACGCGGGCTGACCGCCGGGTCAGCAAAGGACCGGTCTTGCGACCACAGAGGGCGCGCGGATAGCGTCGGCGCGTCCCTGTCCGGCGCCACGAGGGCGCCGGGCGACCCTGGGAGGAGACCCATCACCATGCAACGTTCCTCGCGGCGCCTCGGCCGCGTGGCCGCGCTGGCGCTCGCCGTCACCGCGCTCGCCGCGCCGGCCACCGCCTCGGCCGCCGACAACTACGTCGCGCTCGGCGACAGCTACTCGTCCGGCGTCGGCACCAACAGCTACTCGCTGAGCTCCTCGTGCCTGCGCGGCATCTACGCCTACCCGTACCTCGTCGGCACGCAGCGCCCGAACACGTCGCTGAACTTCGTCGCCTGCTCCGGCGCGACGACGACGTCGCTCATGTCCAGCCAGATCGGCGCGGTCAACAGCGCGACGAACATCGTCAGCGTCTCGATCGGCGGCAACGACATCGGCTTCGCCAACCTGATCCTCCAGTGCACGCTCGGCAGCTGCGGCACCGCGCTCGCGAACACGAACGCCGCGCTCCCGGGCTCGCTGAACGCGAAGCTCGACACGGTCTACAGCGCGATCCGCAACCAGGCGGCGCCCGGCGCCAGCGTCGTGGTGCTCGGCTACCCGCGCCTGTTCTCCAGCTCGGGCTGCCTGGGCACGTCCGGCATCAGCTCCTCGGAGCGCGTCGCGGCGAACGCGCTGGCCGACAAGCTCGACCAGACGATCGCGGCGAAGGCCGCCCAGTACGGGTTCACCTACAAGAGCGCGATCGGCCCGTTCACCGGGCACGCGGTCTGCTCCAGGTCTGCTCCAGCAGCGCCTGGGTGAACGGCCTGAACCTGTTCAACTCGACCGAGAGCTACCACCCGAACCGCAACGGCAACAGCCAGGGCTACGCGCCGCTGGTGCGCCAGGTCATCGGCTAGCCCGGTCCCATCGGTCCTGACCCGGCGGGGCGGCCCGGCGCGGCCGCCCCGCCCTGTTCTCTGGGAGGAGATCACGTGTCCAGAACCACACCGCGGGCGCTCGCGGCGGCCGTCGCCGCGCTCGCCCTGCTCGTCCTCGCCGCGCCCACGGCCCAGGCCGAGCGCTACGTCGCCCTCGGCGACAGCTACTCGTCCGGCGTCGGCACGCGCAGCTACACGCTCAGCTCGGGCTGCCAGCGCGGCGTCTACGCCTACCCCTACCTGCTCAGCCAGCAGCGCCCGAACACGCAGCTCACGTTCGTCGCCTGCGGCGGGGCGAAGACGGCCGACGTCATGAACAACCAGATCGCCTCGGTCACCTCGACCACGACGATCGTCACGATCACGATCGGCGGCAACGACGCCGGCTTCAGCGACGTGATCGTCGAGTGCGCCCAGCCCTCGTGGCTGAGCGACTGCGCCGGCCGCGTGACGACGGCGCAGAACTTCATCCGCAACACGCTCCCCGGCCGGCTCAACACCGTCTTCTCGGCGATCGCCTCACGGGCGGCGGCCGGGGCGAAGAAGATCGTGCTCGGGTACCCGCGCCTCTTCATGGGCGAGGACTGCAACGCCGGCACGTTCTTCAGCGGCGACGACATGACGCGGCTGAACGCCACCGCGGACCTGCTGCGCGACACGCTGAAGGCGCGGGCCGCGGCCTACGGGCTGACGTTCAAGGACGCGATCCCGCCGTTCGTCGGGCACGCGGTCTGCTCGAGCAGCGAATGGGTCAACGGCCTCTCGAACCCGACGTCGGAGAGCTACCACCCCAACCGCACGGGCAACTCCAGCGGCTACCTGCCGCTCGTGCGCGCCGTCACCGGCTGAGCGGTGGTCCCGGGCCGGCGGCTCAGGCCGCCGGCGCCGGGACGCCGGGCAGCCGCACGCGCACGCGCAGGCCGCCGAGCGGGGCGTCCTCGAGGCTGAGCGCACCGCCGTGGCGGGCGGCCTGGGCGGCGGCGATCGAGAGCCCGAGGCCGGTGCCCGGGCCCTGCGCGGCGCGCCCGCGCGTGAAGCGCTCGAGCACCAGCTCGCGCTCCTCCGGCGGGATCCCCGGGCCGTCGTCGTCCACGAGCAGCTCGGCGCCGCGGCCGTCGAGCGCGGTGACGGTGACGAGCACGCGCCCCTGCGGGCGGCCGTGGCGCGCGGCGTTCTCGAGCAGGTTGTCGAGCAGCATCCGCAGGCTCTCGGCCTCGCCGCGCAGGACCGGGCCCGAGGCCGGGGCCTCGAGCCGCGCGTCGAGCCCGGGGTGGCGGGTGCGCGCGCCGATGACGGCGCCGTCGGCGAGCTCGCCGAGGTCCACGTCCTCCGTGCGCGCCGGGGGCCCGGCCTCGCCGCGCGCGAGCTGCTGGAGCTGGTCGACGAGCGCGGTGAGCCGCTCGGCGTCGCGCTCGGCCGCCCCGGTGGCGCCGGTCGCGAGGTTCGCGTGCAGGCTCGTGAGCGGCGTGCGCAGCTCGTGGCCGGCGTCGGCGGCGAAGCGCCGCGCGCTGGCCAGCGCCGCCTCGCGCCCGGCGGCGGTCGCCGCGAGGCGCTCGAGCATCGCGTTCATGTCGCCCGCGAGCGCGTCGACCTCCTCGGGGCCGTCTCCGGCGGGCACGCGCACCGAGAGGTCGGCCGTCTCGGCGACCTCGCCGGCGGTGTCGCGCAGGCGTTCGATCGGGCGCAGCGCGAGCCGGGCGAGCGAGCGGGTGACGAGCGCGGTGGCGAGCAGCGCGCCGATCAGCGCGGCGAGCACGACGAGCCGCAGCCGGTCCTGGCGTTCCTGGAGCGGCTCGAGGCGCGCCGCGGCCTGGAGCAGCCCGCCGCCCGGCAGCGGGCGCACGACGGTGCGCCAGTCCTCGCCGTCCGCGCGCACCGTCTCCGGGCGCCCGAGCCGCTCGGGCACCGGGAATCCCTCCGGCACCGTGGCGCCACGGCTGATCACC
>JALOLQ010000179.1 GCA_025455895.1 Solirubrobacteraceae bacterium | reverse complement strand
CTCGTTCGCGATGTTCTTCGGCGTCTTCGGGGCGATCTTCTTCCTCTCGCAGTTCTTCCAGACCGTGCAGGGGATGTCGGCGCTCGAGTCCGGCCTGCGGACGCTGCCGTGGACCGCGATGCCGATCGTCGTCGCGCCGATCGCGGGCGTGCTCTCGGACCGCATCGGGGCCCGGCCGCTCATGGCGCTCGGCCTCGCGCTGCAGGCGTTCGCGATCGCGTGGCTGGCCGCGGTGACCACGGTGGACGTCGCCTACACCGAGCTGATCCCGGCCTTCGTCGCCGCCGGCACCGGCATGGCGCTCGTCTTCGCGCCGTCGGCGAACGCCGTCCTCGCCTCGGTGCGCCCGCAGGAGGCCGGGCAGGCCTCCGGCGCCACGAACACGATCCGCGAGCTGGGCGGCGTGATGGGCGTCGCCGTGCTCGCGACCGTGTTCTCGAGCGCCGGCGGCTACGCCTCGCCGCAGGACTACGTCGACGGCATGACCGCCGCGCTGCCCGTCGGGGCCGCGGTGCTCGCCGCCGGAGCCGTCGCGGCGCTGTTCGTGCCCGGTGCGCGCCGCGACGCCGGACCGGTCGGTGCGGGCCCGGTCGCGGGGCGTTCGCAGGACGCTCCCGCCACCGCCTGAGCTTCCCGGATGGACCGCCGGGCCACGGGCCGGAGGGGAGTACCCTCCGGCCCGTGAGCGGCTTCGAGTCCAAGAACCTCGCCGCCATCCGCGCGGCGCTCGACCAGCACAACGCCACCTGCCCGGTCGCCGCCAACGCGATCCTGCTCAACCCCGTCGACCACGCGCTGATCGGCTGGGACGAGCTCTGGGGCCTGCCCGTCCTCGCCGACGAGCGCGTGCCCACCAAGCGCGTGCGGATCCAGTGCGACGGCTCCGCGTTCGGGATCGAGGACGAGGTCGCCGACGCGGTCGCGCCGCAACAGCCGGTGGAGGTTCCGTATGTGGTGCCCGCGGGGCCGGGAGAGGGCCCGGGGGCGTAGGGCGCGGGGTCCGGTAGGGCTCGCGGTGGCGGGACGGGTTGCGGAGGGCGCGGGCTCCGGTAGGGCTCCGGGGGAGACCGCTTGCGCGCCGCAGTGTCCCCCGCCCTTCGGGGGGCGGGGGACACGTGCGGCGCGCGCTCCTGTCACGACGCCGGCAAGCGGCGTCGTGTCCTGCCAGGGGGCCGTGGAGGATTCACCCTGGGCCGGAAACGGCCTACCGAACCCCCACGCGCGTTCCCTGGCGACGGTCTCGGGGTTCGGACGCCCTGCGGGCACGACGGAACCCCCGAACCGCTGCCCGCCCGCGGACGACCACCACACGCTCAGGGTGCAGGCGTCATCGGCCCCCTGGCAGGACACGTCATGGCTTGTCCATGACGTGACAAGAGCGGGCGTCGCACGTGACTCCCCGCCCCCGAAGGCGGGGAGGCACTGCGACGCGTGAGCGGTCTCCGCGAGCCCCACACCACCCGAGCCCTACCCGACCCGAGCCCGACCCAGCCCGAGCCCTAAACGCCCCGGCCCTCCGCCGACCCGCCCCGTACCCTCGCTCGCCTGATGGCCAAGCCCCCCGCCACCGTCCACGTCTGCTCGGCCTGCGGCCAGGTCGAGGCGCGCTGGCATGGGCGCTGCCCGGGCTGCGGGGAGTGGAACACGCTGGTCGAGGAGCGGGCGCCGGCGCCCGCGCGTGGTGCCCGTGGCGCCGCGCGCGGCCGCCAGGCGACCGCGGCGGCCCGGCCGGTGCGGCTCCGCGAGGTCCGTGCCGACCGTGCGCCGCGCATCCCGACGCGGATCGGCGAGCTCGACCGCCTGCTCGGCGGGGGCGTCGTCCCGGGCTCGCTGGTGCTGCTCGGCGGCTCGCCCGGGATCGGCAAGTCGACGCTCACGAGCATGGCGCTCGGGCTGCTCCAGGGCGCGGGCCGTTCGACGCTCTACGTCTCGGGCGAGGAGTCCGCCGCGCAGATCCGCCTGCGCGCCGAGCGGCTCGAGGCGGGGCTCGCGCCGGGGGCGCTCGACGTCCCGGTGCTCGCCGAGACCGATCTCGGCGCGGTGCTCGAGGTGCTCGAGGCCGAGCGGCCGGAGGTGTGCGTGATCGACTCGGTGCAGACGCTCGCCGCCGCCGACCTGACCGGCGCCCCGGGCACGGTCGGCCAGGTCCGCGAGGTCGCCTCGCGCGTGATGGACGTCGCCAAGCGCAGCGGCACCGCGGTGCTGCTCGTCGGGCACGTGACGAAGGAGGGCTCGCTCGCCGGCCCGCGCGTGCTCGAGCACCTCGTGGACTGCGTGCTCCAGTTCGAGGGCGAGCGCGAGCGGACCTACCGGACGCTGCGTGCGCTGAAGAACCGGTTCGGCTCGACGAACGACGTCGGCGTCTTCGAGATGCGCGAGGACGGCCTCGTCGAGGTGCTCGACGCCAGCGCCCGCTTCGTCGGCGAGGCCACGCGCGCCCCGGGCAGCGTCGTGCTCGCGGCGATGGAGGGCTCGCGGCCGCTGCTCGTCGAGGTCCAGGCGCTCGTCTCGCCGAGCGAGCTCGTGCCGCCGCGGCGCGTGGTGAACGGCATCGACCGCAACCGCCTGGCGCTCGTGCTCGCGGTGCTCGCCCGCCACGCCGGCGTCGCCACGGGCACGGCCGACGTCTTCGTCAACGTCGTCGGGGGCGTGCGCGTGGACGAGCCGGGCGCGGACCTGGCGGTCGCGCTCGCCGTCGCGAGCGCCGCCCGCGGCGTCGTCCTCGGCGGCGACGAGCCGGCGCCGGTGGCCGCGTTCGGCGAGATCGGGCTCACCGGCGAGCTGCGCTCGGTCGCCCACCACGAGCGCCGCGCCGAGGAGGCGGCGAAGTTCGGCCTGCGCCGCGTCGTCTCCCCGGACGCCGCGCCGACGCTCCGCGACGCCCTGCGGCTCGCGCTCGGCGGGGAGGCCCGGCAGGGCGCGCGCCGCGCCGCCTGACAGCCTGTCGAAACCCTCAAGTGCTGGTAGAATCCGGCGCGATGGCGCACCGGAGCGGCGATGAACTGACCGATCTGGAGAGTCGCCAGGAGCCCCGGCTGGTGAAGGCGCTCGAGATGGTCGCCCCCGGAACGGCGCTGCGCGAGGGGATCGACAACATCGTCCATGCGCGCACCGGCGCGCTGATCGTCACCGGCGATCCCGAGGAGCTGAGCTTCCTCAACTCCGGCGGGATCAAGCTCGACATCGACTACTCGCCCGCCTTCCTCTACCAGGTGGCGAAGATGGACGGCGCGATCATCCTGAACGGCAACGCGACGAAGATCAGCGCCGCGAACGTCCAGCTGATGCCCGACCCGACGATCCTCTCGCTCGAGACGGGCACCCGCCACCGCACCGCCGAGCGCGTCAGCAAGCAGACCGAGGCGCTGGTGATCGCCATCTCCCAGCGCCGCGAGATCGTCTCGCTCTACGTCGACGGCGCGAAGTACATCCTCGAGGACATCCCGACGGTGCTCGCGAAGGCCAACCAGGCGCTCGCGACGCTCGACAAGTACCGGGTGCGCCTCGACCAGGTCTCCACCCGGCTCACGGCGCTCGAGTTCGAGGGCGGGGCCACCCTGCACGACGTCCTCACCGTCCTCCAGCGCTCCGAGCTCGTGACGCGCATGGCGGTGGAGATCGAGCGCTACATCGTCGAGCTCGGCACCGAGGGCCGGCTGATCGAGATGCAGCTCGAGGAGACGATGGTCGGGACCGCCGCCGACAAGGCCGCGCTGGTCCACGACTACCTCGCCGAGGACGGCGACGAGAGCTTCGCTCAGGCGCTCGACCAGATCGGTCGCCTGCCCCATCAGGACCTGCTCGACTTCGGGCGGCTCGCCGAGCTGCTCGGGTACGACCGCAAGGCCAACACGCTCGACTACCCGGTCGCCCCGCGGGGCTACCGGATCCTCGGGCGGATCCCGCGCCTGCCGCGCATCGTCGTGGCGAGCATCGTGGAGGCGATCGGCGGGCTGGACGACCTGCTGGCGGCCGGTGAGGGCGAGTTGGAGGGGATCGAAGGCGTCGGGGAGATCCGCGCGAAGGACATTCGCGAGGGGCTCCGGCGTCTGCAGGAGATCAACCTGGTCGATCGCTACCTGCAGACGTGACGCAGATGACGTGTGCTGTTGGGACGGCCCGGGCATGAACGCCCGGCCGATGACGAAGGAGGACACCATTCCGGAGGAGAAGGAAGACCTCACCATCGAGGATCTCGAGGCGGTCGTCGAGCACATCGAGTTCGAGTGCGGCGACAACGTGGTGTATCCGCACCACGGCGCGGGCAAGGTCCTCAAGAAGGAGTCGAAGGTGATGCTCGGTCAGGAGCGCGTGTACCTGACCATCAAGATCCTGCACAACGACATGACGGTCATGGTCCCGTCCGAGAAGGCGACGCAGGTCGGTCTGCGCCGCGTGATCGACGAGGAGACCGTCCAGAAGGTGCTCGCCGTCCTCCAGGACGAGGTGTCGGAGATGCCGAAGAACTGGAACCGGCGCTTCAAG
>JALOLQ010000178.1 GCA_025455895.1 Solirubrobacteraceae bacterium | reverse complement strand
GTCGTCGCCATCCATCTGGCCGCCGAGGAGTCCGGCCCCGTCCACGTCGTCGAGGCGGTCGAGGCGATCGCCGGGACCGGCCTGACCGGCGACCGCTACTGCGAGCCCGGCGCCGACCCGGCGCGCCAGCTCACGCTGGTCGAGGCCGAGGAGCTCGAGCGGCTCGAGCGCGAGCACGGGATCGCGCTCGCGCCGGGCGAGTCGCGCCGGCAGCTCACCACGCGCGGCGTGCGCCTGAACGAGCTCGTCGGGCGGCGCTTCACCGTCGGCGGGGTCGCATGCCGCGGGATCGAGCTGTGCGAGCCGTGCAGCCATCTGCAGGCCCTCACCGGCCGCCCCGGCATCCTGCGCGCGCTCGTGCACCGCGCCGGCCTCAACGCCGAGCTGCTCTCGAGCGGCACGATCGCCATCGGCGACGAGGTCCGCGCGCCGGACTGACGGACTTCAGCCGCGGGCACGGGCGTCCGATACCCTCGCCAGACGCTTCCATGCCGGTCTTCCCCGCCCGCAAGAAGCTTTCGACGCTCATCGCGGCCCTCGCCGTCCTGGCGCTGGGGCCGGCCTCCGCCGCCTCGGCGAAGGTGCTCAAGAAGCCGACCTGGGTCTCGAAGGTGACGATCACCGAGTACTACCCCGTTCCGGAGTGGTGGTTCGTCGGCGCGCGCGTGGACACGCCGGGCCTGGATCGCAAGAGCCGCGTGGACTGGCTCTACTCGGCGCGCGGCGTCTCGATGGAGGGCGACGGGATCGGCCTCGACGGCCGCCCGTACCACATCTCCTCGGTCGGCCGCAGCGGCTGGATCACCCAGAAGGGCCGCCGCGCGCGCTTCGGCGTCGGCGGCGTCTTCTCCCCGTTCTGGCGCGCCGAGGGCTACTGGAAGGGCCCGGGCGGCCAGGTCACCTTCCCGCTCGACGGCGGCGGCTGGTACGCCGGCAAGGGCAAGCGCTACGTCGCCGCGTCGGACATCACCTTCGCCAAGGGGCGCTCGCGGCCGCTGCGCTACTACCGCAGCGTCGCCGTCGACCCGCGGCTGATCCCGCTCGGCAGCCTCGTCTACGTACCCGCCTACAAGCCGCTCAACAAGGACGGCTGGTTCCGCGCCGACGACGTCGGCGGCGCGATCATCGGGCGCCACATCGACGTCTTCCGCCGCCCGCCGGACAGCTCGTCGGACAGCGGCCGCTACCTCGACGGGCGGCGCATCTTCGTCGTGCCGAAGGAGAAGGTCGCGAGCTACGTGCGCGGTGCCCGGGTCGCGGGCAACGGCGTGATCCCGCCGGTCCCGCGCGAGCTTCAGCGCCGCAGCGTCACGCGCTCGCGGTAGCCGAGCAGCCCGGACACCGTCGTGAAGCGGTACCCGCGGGCGCGCAGGCCGGCGACGATCGCCGGCAGCGCCGCGAGCGTCTGGCCGCGGCTGCCGCCGCCGTCGTGGCTGAGGATGATCGCGCCGGGTCCGCTCTGGGCGAGCACGCGGCCGACGATCGCCCCGGTCCCGGGGGTGCGCCAGTCCAGCGGGTCGGCCGACCAGAGGATCGAGGTCATCCCCAGCGCGCGCGTGCGGGCGACGAGGTCCGAGCCGGTCGAGCCGTAGGGCGGGCGAAAGACGCACGGCGTGAAGCCGGTCGCGCGGCGGATCGCCGCGTTCGTCCGCGCGAGCTGCGAGGAGGCGCCGGGGCCGCCGCCGCCGAGGTTCGCGTGGTTCCAGGAGTGGTTGCCGAGCTCGTGACCGGCCGCGAGCATCCGCCGCACGAGGGCGGCGTTGCCCGGCACCTGCTGGCCGATCATGAAGAAGGTCGCGGGCACGCCGAGCCGGCCGAGCTCGCGCAGGAACGCCGGGGTGAGCGGCGCCGGGCCGTCGTCGTAGGTCAGCGCGACCAGCTTCCCGGCGGGGCCGCGGCTGACCTGCGCCGGGCCGCGGGCGACGCAGCCGCTGCTCACGACGCGCCAGACCCGGCCCGGCCGGTCGCCGGCGTCCGGGAGGCGGTCGGTGCAGTCCGGGGTGGCGTCGGGCGCGGTGCCGCCGGGGCTCGCGGCGGCGGAGCCCGAGCACGAGGCGGGGGTCGCGGCCACGTGCCAGCGCAGCGCGCCCGGGCGCAGCCCCAGCGCGTCCGGGCGCACGCGGATCACGAGCGTCCCGCCGCGCGGCTGCCCGACGCTCCCGGGCACCGTCCGCGCGCCGGTGCGCAACCGCCAGGCGCCGTCGCGGCGCTGGACGCAGAGCGCCGCCTCGCCGGCGGCGCCGGTGAACGTCGTGCAGAGCCGCCCGGGCGCCGCGAGCTCCGCCGGATCGATCCGCTCGGCGGCGCGCACCGTGAGGACGAGGTCGCGGTCGCGCTGGGCGAGCGCGGCGCTCACGAGGTCCAGCGCGCCGCCCTCGGCCGGATCGGCGTGCGTGCCGCCGCCCTGCGTGACGGCGCCCGCGCCGGCCGGAAGCAGCGCGCAGGCGGCCGCTGCGAGGAGGGCGGCCGCCGGAAGGCGACGCGAGCGGATGCCGGACACGAGCGGGAGACTGGGGCGCGGGCCGGACGGACCCGCGCCCGGTCAGGCGGCTACTGGCCCTCGGTGGAGCCGGCCTTGGCCTTCGTGACCTTGTCGAGGTCGACGATGAAGATCAGCGTCGCGTTCGCGGGGATCGTCGGCGGCTGCCCCTGGGCGCCGTAGGCCTGGTCCGGCGGGATGATGAGCTTGCGCCGGCCGCCGACCCGCATCCCGACGATGCCGTTGTCCCAGCCGGCGATGACCTGGCCGCCGCCGAGCGTGAGGTCGAACGGCTGGTTGCGCTTCCAGGAGGAGTCGAACTCCTTGCAGTCGTCGTAGAGCCAGCCGGCGTACTTCACGCTGACCTGGTCGCCCTCCTCGGCCTTCTTGCCCTTGCCGACGACGAGGTCCTGCGCGACGAGCTCGTCGGGCGCGTCGCCCTTCTGCTTGACGCAGACGGGCTTCTTGCGCAGATCGCCCTCGCCGGCGGCGGGGGTGACGGTGGTGGCCTTGACCTGGGTCGAGACCTCCTCGATCTTCGGCGGGTTCTTCTCCTGCTGGGCGGCGAGCGTGGCGGCCTGATCGGCGGCGCTGGGATCGTTGCCGCCGCAGCCGGCGGCGATCAGGGCCGCGGCGGACGCGGCGCAGATGAGCAGGGCGGGACGGATGCGCGGAGACATAGGTCCGGGGTGATAGCACGCACCGGCCCGATGGCGCGCCGCCACCCGGCCCTGCGTCAGTCGATCACGCGCGCCAGCAGGACCTTCGTCACGCGGCCCTTCGTGCTGATCGAGAAGTCCGTGATCACCTGCCCGCGGGCGCGGCGGCCCACGTAGCAGTGGCGGTAGCCGAACTCGGTCAGGCAGCGTGCACCGGGGATCCCCGCCCGGACCGCGGCCTCCGTGGAGCCCACACCGACGCCGCGGGCGGTCCGGTCCGAGCGCGAGGTGCTCACCGCGCTCGAGACCTCGGACGCCGAGCGCGTGCCGTCGAAGGTGACGACGAGCTTCCCGAACCGCCAGACCGCCGTGCGCCCCAGCACGGGATGGCTGCGCACCGACTTCTGGTCGGGCGCGCGTCCCACGGCGCGGCGGACCTCCGCGCCGGTCATGCCGACCTGGATCCCGCGGATCGACACCTGCGGGACGAGCGGCTTGGGCTGGGCGACGGGGGCCGGGGCGACGCCCGGCGCGAGGGCGAGCGCCGCCGCCGCGGCGAGCGCGGAGGACGGAAGAAGCACGGGCGGGATTCTCGCGCAGGCCCCGCGCCGATGCGCCGCCTGGCTCTCAGCCGAGCCGGCGGGTGAACGTGCGGCAGCGATCGCCGGGCATCCCCGGGCACGCGCCCGCGTCCGGGGCGACGTCCGTCTGCACGTGCCGCAGCAGCCGGCAGCGCTGCGCGCCGCCCCCGGGCCGCGTGCAGAACCGCCCGCGGACGACCCGCTGGGTGAAGCGGGCGCGCGTGGCGATCAGGACCTTCCCGCCGAGCCGCAGCTCGAGCCAGGCGCGGATCACCGGGCCCGGGCGCGGGAACGCGCCGCCGGGGGACGCGAGGCCCTGCTCGCCCGGGCTCGTGAGCGAGGCGCCCACGACCGTCTGGCGGGCCTCGTAGGCGGCGGTGCCGACCTGGCGGATCCCGCCGGCGTCGTCGCTGCACGAGGGCGCGCGGGCGCGCAGCGCGCGCGAGGACGGGCCGGGGGCGCGGCCGTCGGTCGTCCAGCGCACGACCGTCTCGGCGACGCCGGGCGGCCGGAGGCGCAGCGGCCCGCCGCAGTCGAGCCCGAGGCGCACGACGGCGCCGATCCGCGCCCCGCCGGGGCGCACGCGCGTGAACGCCCGCAGCGAGACCTTCGGCGCGCGCGAGGGAGCGGCGACGGCCTCGAGCCGCCCGCCCGCGGTGCTGCGCGCCCGCCAGGAGACGATCTCCCGACCGTCGTCCGAGAGGCAGGTCCCCTCCTCCCAGCTCGCCTCGAAGGTGAAGACCCCCGGCGCGGGCGGGGTGAAGCGCAC
>JALOLQ010000177.1 GCA_025455895.1 Solirubrobacteraceae bacterium | reverse complement strand
GAGCTAGCGGCGGCGCTTCACCGGCGGCCGCGGGTCGGTGACCTTGAGCTTGCGCGTGACGACGGAGCGGTTACCGGCGGCGTCGGTCGCCGTCACGCGGACGGTCACACGCTTGGCGCGCGCGAGCAGCCGGGCGGCCGGGCGCAGGCGCACGCTGACCGGCCCGCTCGCCGGCAGCGCGCGCGAGGCGGCGATCACCAGGTCGCCGGCGGCCGCCGCGCTCGCGACCCGCCGCGCGGTCACGAGCAGCTCGGTGCTGAGCGTGACCGGCTCGCCCGGCGTGAGCGGGATCGCCAGGCCCTTGAGCAGCGCGCGGCGCGTGACGCTCGCGCGCCCGCCGATCACGACGCTCGGAGCGGTGGTGTCCGGCGCGCCCGCGGGCGTGAACCCGGCCGGGGGCGCGGCGCGGTCGACCGTCTCGCAGTCGGGCGCGACGACGTCGGCGACATCGACGACGGCGACGTCGGCGTCGCCCCCGCAGGCGAGGTCGCCGAACAGCGGCGAGGCCTCACGGGCGCGGAGCGTGTCGTTCCCCGCGCCGCCGCGGAGCACGTCGTGCCCGCCGCCGGCGCCGTCGACCGTGTCGTTCCCGCCGAGCCCGTAGAGGTGGTTGAAGCCGGCGTCGCCGATGATCGTGTCGTTCCCCTCGCTGCCGCTCGCGGCCTCGAAGCCGCTGATCAGCACCGGATGGCCGGGCGCGCCGTCGTTGGCGACGCCGTCGAAGCTGATCGCGTAGCCCGTGCTGCGGTCGGCGAACGAGAGCGTGTCCTGGGTGCCCTCGCCGCCGTCGGCGGTCTCGCTGCCGGTCCCGCCTCCCCCCTCGCCGGGGACGAGCGCGTCGTCGCCGGCCCCGCCGCGCAGCACGTCCCAGCCCTTCAGCCCGGTGAGCGCGTCGTCGCCCCCGCCGCCCTCGAGCAGATCCCCGAAGGTCGCGTTGCCGGTCCCGCTGAGCGCGTCGTCGCCGGCGCCGCCCTTGCCGAGCTTCACGCCGCTGACGAGGAACCGGCTGCTCGAGGTCGTCGCGGTGCCGTCGAACGAGAGCAGCGAGCTGCCGGCGGTCATCGTCGTCGTCATCCGCACGCCGGGCCGGTCGAGGTCGGCGACGACCGCGTTGTCGGCCGAGGCGGGGCTGGCGAACGTCCAGATCACGTCGTCCGCGACGCCGAGCGTGCACAGCCGCGTCGTCGCCGGGCTGCCAGCGGTGCAGCCGCTGACGGCGCTGTCGCCGAGCACCGAGACGACGAGCACGTCGTCTGCCGTGCCGGCGCCCTTCGGGTCGATCGTCAGCGAGCCCGAGATCCCGGCCGTGTAGTTCGTGGTGATCGTGATCGTCTCGGCGCCGTCGGTGATCGTCGTGCCCGCGGCGGCGGGCGCGACGGGGACGGCGAGCGCGGCGAGCGCGAGCGACAGGACGACCGGCGTGCGGCGGCGGGACACGGTGACCTCCGGGACGGGTGTCCCGGGAGTATCCACGGTGCGTGCCCCGGCGTCCGTAGTCCACCACGCCGGTCTGCGGCCCGCATCGGTCGGCAGCACCGCGGCCGGCCCGTAGGGTCGGTCGCAGGTGGCCTCCCTCACGGACCGTCCTGGTCCCGGAGCCACCGATGACCCGGAAGGACGTGGGACGTGGCCCTTTCGCCGCCGCCGATGACGCCGAAGCCCGGTTCGAGCCGGGTGCGCGAGGCCTGGGAGCGCCGGCCGCTGCGCCTGACCGTCGCCGCGGCGGCGCCGGTGCTCGCGGCGGTCGCGTTCGGGCTGGCGACCCCCCGCGGCCCGCTCACCGCCACGGCGGGCATCGGCTCGCTGCTGGCCGGCCTCGCGGCCGGCTGGCTGGCCGGATTCGCGCTGCGCTCGCGCTGGGCGATGCTCGCGGCGCCGGTCCTGTTCGCCGCGGTGTTCGAGCTGGTGCGGCTCGGGACCGACGGTCCCACGGTCGACGCGATCCACCTGAGCCCCTACGGGCTGATCGCCTTCGTCACCGGCCGCGGCGTCCACGCGCTGCTCGTCCTGCTCCCGATGGTGCTCGGGGCGGCGCTCGGCGCGGGCGCTGCGCGGCGTCCGGCACAGGTCGCCGAGCACCGGCGCCCGGGCGGCTGGCTGATCGCGCGGCGCACCGTGGCCGCGCTGACCGGTCTGGCGCTCGTCGGGCTCGCCGTGCTCGTCGCGCGCCCCGCGAGCACCGACCCGATCACCGGGCCCGGCGGGAAACCGCTCGCCGGGAGCATCGCGGAGCTCACGCGCGTGGAGATCGGCGGCCATGACCTCGCCCTCATGCTGCGCGGCCGCAGCACCGGGAGCCCGGTGGCGCTGTTCCTCGCCGGCGGCCCCGGCGGCAGCGAGCTCGGCGCGATGCGCCTGCACCTGGAGGCGCTCGAACGCGACGTCGTGATGGCCACCTTCGACCAGCGCGGCGCCGGGAAGTCCTACGCGCAGCTCGATCCGACCGAGACGCTGACCCTCGACCGCGCGGTCGCCGACGTGATCGAGGTCAGCGAGTACCTGCGCGAGCGTTTCGATCAGGACCGCATCGTCCTGATCGGCCAGTCGTGGGGAACGATCCTCGGCGTGCTCGCCGCCCAGCAGCGGCCGGACCTGTACCGGGCGCTGGTCGGCACCGGCCAGATGGTCAGCCCGCGCGAGACCGACCGGGCGATCTACCGGGACACCCTCGCCTGGGCGCGCGCGAACGGCAAGGACGACGTGGTCTCGGCGCTGACGCGGATCGGCGAGCCGCCGTACGCGAACATCCTCGACTACGAGTCGGCGCTCTCCTACGAGCACGAGGTCTACCCCTACGACCGCACCGGCAACAGCGAGGGCGAGGGCGGCTTCTCCGAGAACCTCTTCGTCGAGGAGTACACGCTGCTCGAGCAGCTGCACAACCTCGCCGCGTTCCTCGACACGTTCAGCGTCCTCTACCCGCAGCTCCAGCGGATCGACTTCCGCGAGCAGGCGACGAGGCTCGAGGTGCCCGTCTATCTCGTGCAGGGCGCCGAAGAGGCCCGCGGCCGCGCGGAGCTCGCGCAGGAATGGTTCGCCCAGCTGCGCGCGCCGCGCAAGCGGCTGATCATGATCGACCACGCCGGCCACCGGCCGCTGTTCGAGCGCCCCGCCGAGTTCCGGCGGGCCATGGCCGGGACCGTCCTGCCCCAGACCGCACCCGATCGATGACCCCGGAGGTGCCCCCGATGACCCAGGACCCGCACGATCCCGCCGGGGCGCTCCTCGCCCGCCTGGCCGAACTGGCCGGCGCGCGCGCCGGAGCGACCGCCGTCTTCGGCGCCCCCGTCGAACGCGACGGGGTCACCGTGATCCCGGTCGCCACCTCGCGCGTGGCCTTCGGCGGCGGACACGGCCCGGCCCCCGACGGCGGCGGCGAGGGCGGCGGCGGCGGAGGCCTCAGCGCCTCGCGCCCGCTCGGCTTCATCGAGATCCGGGACGGGCGCGCGCGCTTTCGCCGCGTCACCGACCCGGCGACCGTCGGGGTCGCGGCGGTCTCGGCCGCCGTCGCGGCGGCGATCCTGGTCCGCGTGGCGGGGCGCTGCGGCGGGCGGCGCGGCCGGGCGTGAGCGTGAGCGTCCGGTACCCCGCCCGCGTCACCGTGATCTTGATCTTCTTCTTGGGAGATCGGCCGTCGGCGCGCGCTGTGCGACCCGTCGTCAGCGGACGCTGAAGCGCAGCACGACGGTGTTGGCGCCCGCGCTCAGCCGCGCGACGTAGGTCCCGGGACGCATGGCCCTGCCGAAGGTCACGCGGGTCGTTCCGGCCTTCGACGTGAAGCGCTTCGTCCCCGCGGTGACCTGCACCGTGCAGCGTCTCCCTTCGCGCGCGGAACGGGAGCAGGTCCTGCCCTTGCGCCGTCCGGCGACCGAGCGGGTGAGGACCGCAGTCACGGTCCCGGCGCGATCGAGCGTGAACGAGAGCCGCGTGCCCGCCTTGCGCGTGAACGTCCGCCTCGCGAGGCGCACCGCCGAGAGGCGGGGCTTCGGCGCCGCGGTCGCGGCGGAGGCGGGCGGTGCGGACGGCGCCGGGGCTCCGGGGACGCCCGGGGCCGGGCGCGGGACGACGGCGATCATCTCGCCCGGGACGTGGGACTTCTTCAGCGGCGCGGTGGCGATGATCGAGCCGAGCGCGGCGACCGTCAGGTACTCCTCGTTCGGTCCGCCCGGGTCGATGACGAGCAGGTCGCCCGGCTTGAACCAGGCCTGCGCGCCGGGCTTCAGGATGAGGGCGGACTGGTCGCTGATGTCGACCCGGGTCTCACGGTCGTCAGCGTCTGGCCGGAGGGAAGCGCGTACGGTTGCCAGCCGCCGGCCGGCGTCCACTCGGAGAACGTCCCGTCCGGGTTGCGGCGGATCAGCCGTGTTCCGGGGGTGCTCGACAGGATCGCGCCCTCGCTGCCTCCCGGCGTGATGAAGCGCGGCGGCTCGCTCTCGGGCGGCAGCACGAGCGGCACGTCGCCGGGCGTCGGGCCGGCGGCGTTGAAGGCGATGTTGACGCCGATGATCGCCATGAAGCCGTTGCGCACCCCCGTAGGCAGGCGCGTCTCGTCGAGGCGGCTCTTGCGCGAGTCGAAGTAGCCGGCCTTGCGCGTCCCGTCCGGGAGGTAGACGAGCAGCGCGTCGGCGTCGAGGTTCGCCAGATCGAAGTCGCGCAGGTACTTCTCGCGACCGACGACGTTGTCCCAGGTCAGCGACTCGGGGTGCTGGAAGCCCATCTTGGCCAGGTCGCGGTAGATCTCCTTGCGCCGCTCGACGTCCGGGACCATCCCGTTCTCGTCGAGGAAGGCGATCGGGTCCATGTCGCCGGTCATCGCACGGTAGCGGCCGTTCTCGAAGGCGCGCGGCTGGATCGCCGGCAGGCCGTCCGTCGTGTCGGCGAGCAGGTTCCCCGCCTTGTCCGGCTTGCCCGCGCGCGCCAGCTCGTAGTCCACGTCGACGAAGACGTTGTCGGCCGGGATGCCGTTGTCGAGCGGGTTGAGCCCGACCTCGGCCGAGGGCTTGGGGATCTTCCCCGAGACCTCGTAGCCCTCCATCGCCTTGCGGTCCTTGCCCTCCCACTCCTTCTTGCGCTGGTCGTAGCGGGCCAGCACGTTGAAGTACGTGTCCTCGTCGACGCCCGCGTCGAGGAGCTTCGCCTTGATCGCCTCCTCCGTGGGCATCTGCTTGAGCATCGCCGTGTCGAGATGCGACGGGTGGAAGCCCAGCCAGTCGACGTCGAGCTGCGAGACGTTCTTGGCCTTGACCGCCTCCCACTTCGGGAGCATGCCCTCGGCCAGCCGGCGGATCGACCCCGGGCTCCGGTCGCGCACGGCGATCATGAGCTTCTTGGCCTTCGCGTACTCGATCAGCTGCTTGTCGATCAGGCCGTCGACGCCCCAGAGCTTGCGCGCGAGCAGCGCGGAGATCTCGTCGCCGGGCGCGAGGCCCTTGCGGCCCTTGGCCAGCAGCCGGCCCGCGCGCGTCGCGCCGAGCTTCTCGGCGCGGCGCAGCATCGCCGTCTTGCCGCCGTACTTCACGAGCTTGCACGTTCCGATGCCCGGCAGCGCGGCCTCGAGGGCGAGGTCCGGCCCGTAGGTCGCCAGCAGCTCGCCGGTCCCGCGCGAGAGGTCCTCCCAGGTCGCGTCCTGCCACGCCTGCTCGGTCTGATAGATGCCCTTCGTCAACGCCTCGTCGGCGATCGCCAGCGCCTGCCCGGAGCTCAGCTGATCGTCGAACGCCTGCAGTGTCGCCGCCAGCTCATCACGCGTCCGGACGAACGCCTCGGGCGCCTCGGTGCGGATCACCGTCATGAGCTGCTGCAGGTAGGTGACCACGCCGGTCTCGCGCACCTCGCGCGCGAAGGCCGCCGCCGCCGCAGCGGACTCCTGCGCGCCGGTGACGCGCTGGCCGAGCGTGCGCGCCGCGCTGTCGGTCAGGAGCCAGGCCGCCTCGGTGACGGAGAACGGCGGCGGGATCGGATCGGTCAGGTCGATCGAGACCGTGCGCTCGTCGGCGCCGGGGGCGACGACGATCCCGCTCGGGGGGACCGGGACGTCGATCGGCAGCCCTGACGCGTCGAAGGTGTGCAGCTCCCCCGTCACATCGAGGGTCACGCGCCCGCGGGTGCCGCCGTCCGGGCGCGTCGCGATGACGCCCTCGAGCGGGATCCGCTCGCCGGGCTCCAGACGCCGGACGACGCCGGCGCCGCACGCGTCCGGGACCCCGAGCTCGCTGACCTGGCCCTCGACGACGTTCTCGCGCCGCTGCGAGCGGACGAAGACGGTGACGTCCTCGTCGGGGCTCAGGTTCTTCACGTGCCCCGAGAAGGCCCAGCGCCCGCCGGCGACGACCGCGCCGTGCGTTGGCCCGCTGGCCGTCAGCGCCAGCAGCTTCGGCTGCCCGATGTCGAGCCGCGTGCGGTCCGTGCCGACGACGGTCCGGGGCCCGGAGGCCTGGCCGGTCACGTCGGTGCGGACCTCCATACGCGCCTTGTCGGCGGCGTCCGCGCGGAAGACCAGCGTCTTGGAGGCGCCGTCCGCGAGCGTCCCGACCTCCACGGCGCGCGCGGTCTCGTTCGTCAAGGGCGTGTCGGGAGCGCCGTCGGTCCCGGCGAGCGCCGTGATCTGCAGCGGGTAGGGCGCAAGGGGGTTGCGCGCGATGAGTGTCTGGACCCGCGTGCGCAGGTCCAGCACGACGTCGGTGAGCTCCTCGCCGGCGACGTTCTCCAGCGCGACGGTGACGGTCACCGGCTTCTTGATCGGCGTGCCCGTCTCGTCGACCTCGAGCTGCACGTCGTCGGGCTCGACCGTCACGCCCACGCGGATGTCCTCGCCGACCTGCACGACCTCGCGGTCGCCGGCCTCCGCCGTGCGCCCGAGCGCGTCCTCGCCGGAGACCGAGGTGCGCAGCGCCGTCGTGCCGCGGCTCTCGCCGATGATCGTCACGTCGAACGTCCGCGACGCGCCGGGGGCGAGCGTGAACGGCGCCGGCGGCGTCGTTCCGGTGAAGCGCACCCGGTCGGCCTCGTTCTCGAACAGGACGGCGCTCTCGCCGAAGGTGATGCCGGAGACGGCGCTCGTCGCGAGCGGCGAGACCTTCACGGTGACCTGCGCCGGGACCGGCGTCTCGAGCGGGAGGCGGTAGCCGGGCAGGTCGTCGCCCTCGTAGGTGATCGTCACGGTCAGGCCGTCGCTCTGGTCCGAGGCGACGTCCGCGTCAGCGGCCCGGCCGACGGCGCCGACGACCCCCGCCACGCCGTCGGGCGCACGAGCGCACTGGCTCCCGACGACGAGGCACGCCGGCGTGAAGATCCGTCCGCCGCTTCCGCCGGGGGCGCACCCGTTCCACGGCGTCGCGCTCGCGCACTCGGCCTCGAGGTTCGCCCCGCCCTGCACGACGTTCGCGGAACTCGTCGAGTTCAGCGGCGGCGGCTGCGGGCCCTCGAAGAAGACCGCACCGCCGAGGCCGTCGCCGCCGTTGCCGCCGAGGCCCCCCGGACCGCCGGGGGTGGCGGTGTTCGAGGGGCCCCACTGCCCGCACTGGCGATAGTGGTTCGTGTCGTTCGGGAGGCTGCACGCGGGATCCCCGGGGCCGGGGACGACCCGGACGCGTCCGGCGACGCCGAGCGCGGCTTCCGATCCGTTCCCGCCGTACCCGCCGCGCCCCGCGCGGCCGCCGAACGCCTTGTTACGCGTGAAGGTCGCGCCGACGATCGACGTCTCGCCGGCGGCGTAGATCGCGCCGCCGCGGCCCGCGCCGCCGTTCCCGCCGTCGCCGCCCGCCCGCGCGAGTCCGGGCGTCCCGGGAGCGCCGCCGTTGCCGCCGAGGGTGGCCGAGCCGCTGCCCGGGTTTCCGCCGGACCCTCCCCCGCCGCCGGGACCGCCGTCGCCGCCGTCGCCGCCGAAGCCGCCGCGGCCGCCGCGCACGAGGTTGTCCTCGAACTGCACGCCCAGGATGTCGAGCTCGCCAGTGCTGAAGATCGCGCCTCCCTCACCGGACCCGCCGGTGGCGCCGTCGAGGCCGAAGGCGCCGTTGCCCCCGTTGCCGCCGGTGCCGCCGTCGCCGCCGTTCTGCCCGGCGAGCCCGGCCGCACCGGGTGCCCCACGGCCGCCGTTTCCGCCGTCGCCGGCCCGCCCGCCCGATCCGCCGGACCCCGCCGCCGCCTGGCAGCGGCGCAGCGCGAGCGAGCGCAGCACGAGGCGCCCGCCCGACTCGACGAGAACGCAGCCCCCGCGCGCGGGCGGCGCGAGCGCGGGCGCCGTTGCCGTCCCCGGCGCATCGCCGCCGTCCGCCCCGGTGCCGCCGATCGTGCCGTCGGCTCCGGTCTGGCCCGAGGAACCCGCGCCGCCGACGAGGACGCCGTCCTCGACGTCGATGCCCCGCAGCGTGAGATCACCGGTCGCGGTGACCTTCACGACGCGGGCGTCTCGTGCGCTCTGCGGGATGCTCGTATCGAGGTTCGGTGAACTCCCGGCGAACGTGACGTCGCGCCCGTCGGCGTCGAGGGACACCGTGGTCGCGACCACGAGCGGCCCGGCCATCACGATGCGCCCGTCGCACGCAGGCGAACGTGTGCGAGCCGCCCGCCGCGACGGCCGAGGCCACCGCGGCGCGCGTGCACTCGGTGATCGTCGCCGCCTGGGCCCGCGCAGCCCCGCACAACGCGCAGATCAGGCAGACCAGCGTCGCAAGCGGCACGTAGGCCCCCGCAACCCGGCGGCGCCTGCGCCGTCCCCCCACCGAGGCGCGCATAGCGCCAGTCTGACGCGTGTGGCGCGGACCGTCAATCGGCCGGCCTCCTCTCGACCGAACCGAACGGACGTGGTGCGGCATGGACGGCTGAGCCTGAGCGGCTCGGCGGCTACCGCAGCGACGCGCCCTTGTGCCGGTTGCACGTCGCGCACAGCACCTGCAGGTTCTCGGCGCTCGTCGCCCCGCCCATGCTGAACGGGATCACGTGGTCGAACTGGAGCTCGAAGCCCGACCCGCACTCGACGCAGCGGCCGCCGTCCCGCTCGAACACCGCCAGCCGGATCTCCCGCGGGATGTGGTCGCGGCGGACCGGGGCGTCCCGCCCGTCCTGAGCGAGGACGGCGTGGGCACGCTCCAGCGTGCGTCGCGAGCGGCGCTCGCGGTCGCGGACGAGCGCGAGGACGTCGCGTGAGGAAAGCCCGTCGTCCTCCCAGAAGAAGCGGCCCTCGAACGCCCAGTAGGTGCGCGAGCCCTCGGTCATGATCGCGGTGGGCTCCACGGCCTGCGCGGCCTCGAGCGCGCGGATCTTCCGCGTGGACCAGGCCGCACGCGACTGCCGCCGGCCCTGCACGAAGCGCCATCGCCACCCGAGCACCGTCAGGTGCGACTTCGCCAGCTCGCCGTTCTTGACCTCGCGGAGCATCGCGGGGGTCTATCGGCGCCCGCAGATGTGACGACAGATCCGTTGCGCCGCTGGCGGCAAGCGATGGAGCACTCGCCAACGGCGCGACCGTGAAGCACGCGTAACGGTCGTTGCCTGTCTCTAACGTCTTGGCGCTCGGACGTTAGAGACAGGAAGGCCGTCGTTCGCTCCTCGAGGACGACGCCGCGATGTCGTAGGCCGTCAAGCGCGGCCGCTACGCGGCCCGGCGCTCCACCGGCCGCAGCGCGTCCGGCAGGGCCATCTCGAAACCGAGCTTCCGCAGCGCCGCGACGAGCGTCAGGTAGTCCTCGGTCTTGCGCTCGGCGTAGGCCGACGTGTCCTCGGCGAGCTCCGCCATGCGCGCCGCGTGATACTTGGCGTACCACGCGCCGGCGCTCCTCAGCACGCGAAGCTCGTCGTCGGTCAGCTCGGTCTCGATCGGGCGGGACATCGGCGGCAACCGTAGCCGCGCGAGCAGACGACGAACGCGCTGATCTTGCTCCCTGACCCGCTGACGGGACCGGTGCTCGAGACCGGGGTTGGTTGGCGCGGGGACCTCGCGCCGTACGGCAGGTTCGGCGCTACGCGGCGGAGACGCCGGTCGCGTCGGCCGGTACTAGCCGCACGTCAACGCCGAGAGCCCGCGTGAGCGCGCCGAGCGTTGCGGTCGTGGGGTTTGCCTGGCCGCGCTCAATCCTGCTGATCTCGGCCTGGTCGATACCGGAGCGAGCAGCGAGCTGCTTCTGGGTGAGGTGCTGCGCGCGCCGGCGCTCGGCGAGCTGGCGAGCGAGCGAGAAGTGCAGACGGAACGCCTCGAGCTCGGCGACAGCGTCAGGACCCTGGGCTCGCGCCTCAGCCTCGAGCTCACGCAGGAAGGTCGTGAAGGAGGTGCTCATCGCCAGGCTCGCGTCGCGCGCACGTATGGGTTATAGGCCATACCGTGTCGTGCGTCAATGGCGCGCGCGGCGCTTGAAGTCCGCGAGCCGCTTGCGCGCGATCGCGATCTCGCGATCCTGGCGCCCGGCGTTCGGATCGGCGCCCTTGTCGTAGCCGCCGAGCAGCAGCACCAGCCGATCGCCGTAGGCGTGGCAGAAGACGCGCAGCAGAATCCGCTGATCGCCGGGCTCGGCTCGCGCAGGCTTGCCGACGCTGCGCAGGATCTCGGCGGCGTCGTGGCGCAGGCGGAACTCGAACAACCCGCCGCCGAGCTGCCGGCCGTAGCCGGTGCGGCACACGCCGATCCCATCGACCTGGAGGATCTCGGCCATCGCGACACCGATCGCCCTCCGCTGGGTCGCTGTCAGCTCCTCGCGCAACCATCGCAGCACCGGCTGGTCGCCGCCTGCGTCCTCGTAGAACTCAAGCTCGAAGCGACTCACGGGACGCGCCACCCTACGTCCGCCGGCCGACACCAACCCCGCTCGTGTGCCTTGTGCCCCACTGCATGACCCAAGACGCAGCATGGCGGCACAGAGTCACATCGGCACCACGGCCGCGTACCGATGTATGCGTCGGCGGGGCTCACGTCGCCACCGGCTGCCAGGCGGCGACCTCGCAGCCGCAGCAAGCAAGCAAGCAAGCAAGCAAGCAAGCCCTCCATCGGACTCGAACCGATGACCCCTTCCTTACCATGGAAGTGCTCTACCAACTGAGCTAGGAGGGCGGGTGGCAGGAGGGTAGCCGAGTCGCCCGCGGAGATGCGACGCCGCCCGCGGGTAGCCTGGCCGCCATGCCCAACGGGAGCGTCGTCGCGATCCATCTGGCCGCCGAGGAGTCCGGCCCGGTCCACGCCGTCGAGGAGGTCGAGGCGGTCGCCGGCGCCGGCCTCACCGGGGAT
>JALOLQ010000176.1 GCA_025455895.1 Solirubrobacteraceae bacterium | reverse complement strand
CGGACGGGAACTGCAGGCTCGTGCCGTTGCCGCCGCGGGCGCCGAGCAGGAACCCGTCGTAGACGTCGTGCAGGCGCTGGATGACGTTCGCGTAGGTCGTCAGGTAGCCGGCCGACTGCGACCAGCCGGCGGCGACGACGCTCGAGACGTCATAGCCCGAGAACGGGCCGGTCTCGCTCTTGACGAGCTGGCCGACCTGGCCGATGAGGTCCCACGCGAGTGACGGATCGCCGAGTCCGGCGGTCCCGGCGCCGAGGGCGGCGGGCGTCGAGAGGGTCAGGTTCTGGCCCGCGTAGCGTGCCGCGAGGTCGGACACCCCGGTGGGCGGCGGCACGGTCGCCGCGAACAGCGTGCGCGGCTGCGCGGCGACGCCGACGTAGATCGCGCCGCTGTCCATGAGGTACTCGTAGGACTGCTGCCAGTGGATGTCGAGGTCGACGCCGGTCGTCGCGTTCATGACCTCGACCACCACGCGGCCGTTGAAGTCGGCGGGGTCCTGCGGAGCGCGCACGAGGATCCGGCTGCGGTAGGCGCCGAACGGGGTCGGGGGAGCGGCCGAGGCGGTGCCGGTCGTGTTGTCGCCCGCGGTCGCCAGGCTGTAGACCTTCGGCGTGGTGAGCGTGACGCGGTACTCCTTCTCCGCGTAGCCGCGGGCGCCGAGATCCTGCAGCGCGCCGGTGGCCGGGGTCTGCGGCGCGGGCGGCGCCGGGTTGATCTGCGAGACGGTGGGGAGCGGGACCGATGCGGTGGCGGAGCCGGCTGCGGCGAGCAGTCCGGCGGCGGCGACCGCGGCGATCAGGCCCGACCGTCGTCTGCGGGACAGGGCAGAGGACATGCGGTTGGGACCTTCCTGTTTCGTGAATCTGGTTACGCCAATTGACGTTCCGCGAAACTTCCCTCAATCCTGACGCCTGAGTCAAGTTTGTGCGCGGATGCTGGCGCGCTCGCACCGGGTGCCGTGTTCTGCCGCCGGAAACACCGCTCGCCCAGTACCGTTCACCGCAGCATGGACGCCCGTCATCGCCGGATCGCCGCCCGCGCCGCCACGCTCGCCGCGCTGACCGCCGCCCTGGGCGCCGCCGCGCCGGCCGGCGCCCAACCTGCGCGCGAGGCCGCCCGTCCGACCGTCTCGATCTCCGGTTCGGAGACCGCGGGCGGGCTCGTGGCGAAGCTCATCGTGGCCTACCGCAAGGCCGTCAAGCGCCCGCCGGAGTTCACGATCACCGGCGGCGGGACGTTCGCCGGGATCTCCGACGCCTTCCGCGGCGTCACGACGATCGGGCTGGCCGCGCGCGACCGCGTGCCCACCGATCCCGCGCTGCTCGTCTTCACCCCGGTCGCCTTCAGCGCACCGGGCCGATCGCCATGGTCGGCTACGCCGCCGGCGAGGGGGCCCAGGTCGTCGTCGAGAACGCGTTCCTCGACCCGGCGACGCCGCGCAGCTTCCCGGGGATGGTCACGAAGCAGACCGGCCCCGAGGTCCGTGGCCTGCTGCGCTCCGGTCCGGCGCGCATCGGCTGGCTCGACCTCGCGTTCACCAAGGGGCTGCACCGGATCCCGATCGACGGCAAGGCCTGCACCCAGACGGCGGTGCAGCGCCGTACCTACCCCGCCCGCCGGGGTCTGAACTACGTCACGCGCGGCCGGCCCTCGGGCGCGGCGGCCGCCTTCATCCGCTGGACGCGCACGAGCAAGATCGCCCGCCGGATCGTGGACCGCGACTACGTGCCGGTGCGCTGAGCCGCCGCCGTCACTTCGGCGCGGCGGGCCACCAGCGGGCGAGATCCGAGACCTTGGCCAGGCCGTAGGCCTGCGCCGCCGCGGTGGTCGTCACGAGGCGGTTCGTGTCGACGCCCGGAGCCGGCCGCAGTGCCACGAGGCGCCGGGCGCGCAGCGCCGGCGCGAGGTTGCGCTCGACGTCCTTCGTGGCCGAGGCTCCCGGCTTGAGGAACCGCAGCAGCGACGCCGCGTAGTCGGGGAACAGGCCGATGCGCCCGCCGGCCGCGGACTTCAGCGCCTCGCCGCGGAAGCCGCGCACGCTGACGACCTTCGTCCGGTAGCCCGCGCGCGCGAGCGTCTCGCCGTAGATCCGCGCGAGCACGAGGTTCTCGGGGAAGTCCTGGTAGCCGATGACGAGCTGCGGGGCCGCGCGCCGCGCCTTCACGAACCCCTGCGCGAGGCCGTTCTGGTCGACGAAGCGCCGCGCGACGCTCAGCGGGCGCTCGCCGTCCGCGAGCTGCTGGTTCAGCGCCCGCAGCTGGAGCGTCGTGATCGCGCCGCCCGCGGTGTCGAGCCGCCGGCGCACGTCGGCGGCGAAGCGCCCGGCGCGCGCGAGCGCCTTCGCAGTGAGGACCGGCACGACGCGGTCGTCGCCGCCGATCGCGCGGCGGTCGTCGGCGAGCGTGACGATGTCCGGCCGCGAGAGCGCGGGGTCGGACGAGAAGGCGATCGCGACCTCGGCGGTGCCGGCCTCGAGCGCGGCGATGCCGCCGCCGGAGGAGACCAGCGGCGTGAACACCGGAGCGGGATCGATCCCGTAGGCGCCGCGCAGCGCCACGCCGCAGCCCGGGTTGGTCAGGCAGTCGGCGGGCGCCGCGAAGCGCGGCGGCGACGGCGGCGCCTGAGCGGTCGCGGGCGCCGCCGAGCGCGGCGCAGAGGGTCCTGGAACGGGTCATCGGGCCACCGGCCAGCGTCGGGTGAGGTCGGAGAGTCGGCGCGCGCCGTAGGTGCGCGCCACGTCGCGCTTCATGACGAAGGCGTTCGCGTTCTGGCCGGGCGCGGGCTCGAGCGCGCGGGCCCCGAGCCGCCGGGCTACCGCGCGGCGCAGCGCCGCCGCGGCGCCGGTGCGCGACGGGCGCGCCCCGGGCTCGAGCGTCTGCAGCAGCGTCGAGGTGTAGGCGACGAACGCCTGGACCTTGTTCGCCCGCAGGCGCTCGAGGATCTTCCCGGTGGCGCCGACGGGCTGCGCCGAGGCGCGCAGGCCGGCGGCGCGCAGCGCGCGGGCGTAGAGGCTCGCGACGATTTGCTGCTCGTCGAAGTCCTGGTGGGCGATCACGATCCGCGGACCGCGGGCCGGCGGGCGGCCGCCGGCGATCCGGTAGGTCTCCAGGAACTCGCCGGCGACGGCCTCCGGGTCGCGGCCGTCGGCGAGCGACAGGTTGAGGTCCTGGAGCCGGGCCGTCGTGAGCAGCCGGCTGACGGCGGCCAGCCGCCGCCGCGCCTCGCGTTCGCGGCGCGGCCCGAGCGCGCGGAGGGTCGAGCGCCGGATCACCGGGACGAGGTTCTCGGGCCCGATCATCCCCTTGTCGTCGCGCAGGACGAGCAGGTCCGAGCGGGCGATCTCGGGGTTCGTGGTGAAGACGACGGCCACCTGCGCGAGGCCCTGGTCGAGCGCCTCGACGCCCCCTCCGGCGGCGTCGAGCGGGCGCAGCACGCCGCTGATGTCGGCGCCGTAGACGCGCTTCAGGCCGACGCCGCAGCCCGGGTTCGTCAGGCAGTCGCCGGGGGCGGCGAGCAGCGGGACGGGCAGCCCCGCGGGCGGCGGCGGGCCGGCGGGGCCGGGGCCCGCGGCCGGCGCGGCGTTGACGAACGTGCAGGAGTAGACGCCGCCGCGGGCGATGTCGAGCACCAGCCCGTTCGCGGCCGCCGACACGGTCACCGGGGCGCCGTCGAACCCGCCCGAGCGGCACTCGGCGCTCTGGAGCGCGAGCCCGTCACGGGGCGTCTCGGTGAGGGTCAGCGCCGAACCGCCGGCGGCCACGTCCTGCACCAGCACGCTCGTCTGCGGCGGCGAGCCGGCGGTCACCGGGCCGTCGGGGAAGCTCGCGAGGGCGCCGGCGCTCGCATTCGCGGCGAACGCCCAGCCGGCCTGGGCGGCGCCGTCGACGAGCTTGCGCACGGTGACCCGCGCGGCGCAGCGGGTCGCGCTGAGCGCGTCGGCCGCGGCGTCCGCGGAGTCGCCGAGCGTCGGCAGCGCACCGGCGAGCACGGCACCGGGGGCGGCCAGGGCGCCGAGGCTGTCGAGCCCGACGTTCGCCGAGCCGGCGATCGTGTAGACGGCGGTGCCGGCCGCCTTGGCGGCGTTCGCCGAGGCGATCGCCGCCGTGATGTCCACCAGTTCGCCGGTGCCGGCCCAGTCGCGGGCGGAGGCGGGCTCGCCGTCGGTCACCAGCACCGTGGCGTCGGCCCCCGTCGTCGCGACGAGGCGGAAGGCGGCGTCGTAGTTCGTGGACCCGGACGGCGCGGCGTAGGCGGCCGTGACGAGGCCGCGGGCGGTCTGGACGTCGGCGGGGACCGAGAGGTCGAGCGTCGCGGCGGACTCCTGCGCGGCGCTCGCGGCCACCGAGAGGACGTCGAGCCGCGTCGGCGTGCCCTCGAGCCGGTCGATCAGCCGCAGCGCCGCCGCCTCGTAGGCCGCCTTCTCGTTGCTCATCGAGCCCGAGCGGTCCAGCAGCAGCGCGACGTCGATCGGGCAGCCGGCCGGGAGCGCCGGGTTCTCGCGGGCGAAGACGAAGCGCTCGGCTCCCAGGGGGGCGGTCTCCGGCACGGCGATGACCGGGCCGCCCGCGACCGTCACCTCGGCGCGGTAGGGGCGAGCGCTCGTCGGCAGGTCGAGGTCGCGCAGGGCCCGGAAGCCGGCCGGGGCGGACGCCGGGCGCACGAACCAGGTGCCGTCGGCGACCTGGGCGTCGCAGTCGCCGTCCGGCCCCGCGGTGGTGCACAGCGGCGTGTACGGGCCCGCCGCGTCGGCGGCGATCTCGAACGTCGCGCCGGCCAGCGGGCCGGCGTAGCCCGCGTCGCTGTTCGTCGCGGTGCGGTCGGCGCCCGCCTTCACGATGATCGTGCCGTCCGCGAAGGCCGCGGCCGGAGCCAGCGAGACGAAGATCGCCGCGAGCGCCGGGACGCCAACACGACGCTTCAGGAACCGGACCGTGCCCGCGCGCATGGATGTATGTATAAATGACCGGCCGGTGACGTGTCATGTGGCAACCGCCTCTGGCACCGCGCCGCTCCATCTCATGAAGCGTCCAGCACTCACGATCGCCCTCGCCGCCGCGGCGGCGCTGCTCCCCGCGGCACCGTCCTTCGCCCAGGCCTCCACCGACCCGCTGACCGGTGAGCAGTGGGCCTTCTCGCCGAGCGCGATCGCCTCGATCCCCGGCGCCTGGGCGGTGACCCGCGGCGAAGGAATCGTCGTGGCGGTCGTCGACTCGGGCGCGAAGCTCGACCACCCGGATCTGGCGCCGAACACCTGGACGAACTTCCGCGAGGTGCCCGGCAACCAGGTGGACGACGACGGCAACGGGTACGTCGACGACGTGCACGGGATCGATCTCACGAACACGAACCCGCTCGACCAGACCCCGGACGACGAGGACGGCCACGGCACGCACGTCGCCGGGACGATCGCCGGCGCGACCAACGGCAAGGGCGTCGTCGGCGTCGCGCCGAAGGCGAAGGTCATGCACGTCAAGGTGCTCGACGGGCAGGGCCGCGGCACCACCTCCGGCGTGGCCGAGGGCGTGCGCTACGCCGCGGCCAACGGCGCGAAGGTCATCAACATGTCGCTCAACGGGCCGTCGAACACCCCGGACCTCCAGCAGGCGATCCAGTTCGCCAACAGCGCCGGCACGCTCGTCATCTGCTCGGCCGGCAACGAGGGCAAGGACATCGACCAGGTCCCGAGCTTCCCGGTCTCGCTGCCCGAGCCGAACCTCATCGGCGTGGCGGCGACCGCGCCCGCGGGCGGGGGCAAGAGCCTCGCGGGCATCTCGAACTTCGGACGCCTCACCGTGCCGATCGCCGCGCCGGGCCAGGAGGTCCTCTCGGCCTCGAAGACCGGCGACTACGAACTGCGCACCGGGACGTCGATGGCCACCCCGCATGTCGCCGGCGTCGCGGCGCTCGTCGCCGCGGTGAAGCCGGGCATCTCCGCGCCGGACCTGCGCTCGATCCTGCTCCAGAACGCCACCGCCGCCTCGGGGGTGGCCGTCGGCTCCGGGTACCTCGACGCGGCCAAGGCCGTCGCCGCGGCGTCCGGCACGCCCGCCTACGCCCTGGCCCAGAAGCCGGTGCTCAAGTCGCTCGGCGCGGTCGCCACGAAGCCCAAGGGCGGCGTCTCCCAGTTCCGCGGGCAGTTCTCGCTGACCGGCGCGATCGACGGCGTCGCCGGGTACCGGCTCGTGGTGGACAAGCGCACGGTCGCGACGCTCACCGGCCAGCGCAGCCCGTTCACGGTGAACCTGCGGCTCAAGACGAAGAAGGCGCCCAAGCGCCTCCAGGTGATCGCGCTCGACCGCGCGCGCAAGCCGGTGACGAAGGTCAACGTGTCGATCAAGGTGGCGGCGACGCTTCCGAAGAAGGTCGGCGGCGGATCCGGGATCGCCCGGGCGTGGACGGCCGGCTGATGCGCGTCGCCCTCGCCGCCCTGCTGATCGCCGCGCTCGCGCTTCCGGCCGCCACGGCCTCCGCGCAGCCGCCCGCCCGCGCCGCGCAGGCCCCGGTCGTGACGCTGGCCGGAGCGCCGGCGCTGCAGCCGCTGCTGGCCGACCTGATCTGGTTCTACCGCCAGGAGGCCCGGCGCGCGCCGGGCTTCGCGCTGCGCGGCGGCGGGACGACGGACGGCCTGCGCGAGGTCCGCCGCGGCCTCGTCCAGATCGGCCTCGCCGATCGCCCGCTCGGCGCCGGCGACCCGGAGGGCCTGCGCGCCACCCGGATCGCCTCCGGCGGCGCCTGCCTGGTCACGAATCCCGCCAACCCGGTGCCCGGCGTCAGCCGCGCCCAGGTGGTCGATCTGCTCGACGAGCGGGTCCCGCTCTGGTCGGCGCTGCCCGGCGCGCCCGCTCCGGGCGTGCCCGAGTTCGCCACCGAGGCGGCACGCGGCTTCGCGGCGTTCGCCGCCGTCCGCACGCCGCTGGCCGGCCCGCCGTCACCGGACCGGGAGGTCGCGCGCAGCTTCTCGAGCGCGACGCTCCTGCGCCAGTGGATCGCCGCCGGTCCGGCGCGCTACGGCTTCGCCGGCCTGCGCTTCACCACCGGCCTGCACGTCGTCCCCGTCGACGGCGTGACGTGCTCGCGTGCGACGGTCGCGAACGGGACCTACCCGCTCGCGCGTCCGCTGGCGCTCGTCACCCGCGGCGCGCCGCGCGGCGAGGCG
>JALOLQ010000175.1 GCA_025455895.1 Solirubrobacteraceae bacterium | reverse complement strand
CCGCGAAGCGCAGCCCGCCCAGGCGCGCGACGCTGCGCGCGTCCCGCGGCAGCGCCGCCCCGGGCTCGGCGGCGACGAGCACCTCGCGCTCGGGCGCCGCGGCGGACGCGGGCGGAGCCGCGGCCAGCAGCAGCGCGGCGGCGGCCGCGAGCGCCCCGGCCCGCCGGCCGGTCCGTCCGCAGCCGATGCCGCAGGAGTGGGCCACGCCCCGGTGATACCACCGCGGCGGCGCTGGATGCGTCAGCCCGGACTACGGATCGGCGCCAGGTCAGACCGCGCCGCGGAACGTGTCGCACGCGCGCGGATCGCCGGCGCGGTAGCCGGTGAGGAACCACCGCTGGCGCTGGGCGGCCGAGCCGTGGGTCCAGCTCTCCGGGGTCACCTGCCCGGTCGCGCGCTCCTGGATGCGGTCGTCGCCGACGGCCGCCGCGGCGTCGAGCCCGTCGGCGATGTCCGCCTCGGTGAGCTGCTCGAGGAAGCCCGTGCGCGCGGCGTTCGCCGCCCACACCCCGGCGTAGCAGTCGGCCTGGAGCTCGGTGCGCACCGCGCGGCTGCCCGCCCCCTGCCCGCCGTCCCCGCCGCGCAGCACGCCGGTGAGGCTCTGCACGTGATGGCCGTACTCGTGGGCGAGCACGTAGGCCTGCGCGAACGGCCCGCCCTGCGCGCCCAGCCGGGTGCGCAGGTCCTCGAAGAAACCGAGGTCGATGTACACGAAGCGGTCGGCGGGGCAGTAGAACGGGCCGACCGCGGAGGTCGCCGGGCCGCACCCGGTGGAGACCGAGCCGTCGGAGAAGCGCGTGCGCGCCGGCCGGTAGGCGCCGCCCGCGAAGGCGCCGTCCCAGTAGCGCTGGATCGAGTTGACGAACCCGACGATCCGGCAGTCCTCCCGCGCGTCCGCGTCGGCGCCGGTGCGGCACTCCTCGGCGATGCCCGCGCCGTTGGCCGCCGGCGTGCCCACCTGCTGGCCGCCGAGCCCGTCGAGCGAGCCGAGGTCACCGCCACCACCGAGGTCGACGCCGAGCAGCAGCGCGGCGACCACCGCGATCAGCGCGACGAGCCCCCCGCCGCCGGCGACGGCGCCGCGGCCGCCGGGGAACGACGGCCGCCCGCCGCCGCCCGCCGACCCGTCCCGCAGGTCCTCGACCTGGGAGGTGTCCAGCTCGGCGTCGTCGCGGAAGTCGGGCATCCGCCCGCGGACGCTACTCCAGCCCGAGCGCCGCCCGCAGCAGCGCGAGCGCGTCCGGGTCCGGCTCGCCGGGGCCGCCGGCGGTGATCCGCGGCGCGTCCGGGTCGTCGGTGCGCCGGCCCCAGTTCACGAGCCCGAGGTCCAGCGCGGCCACGGGCAGGGCCGCCTGCGCGGCGAGCTCGCCGGCGCGGCGCGCGAGCAGCAGCGGGTCGCCGATGCCGAAGACGCGCTTGGCGGCCAGCAGCGTCGGGTCGCGCGGGTCGGCGAGCAGGTGCAGCGAGGCGGCACGGACGTCCGCGAGGCCCAGCGCGCCCGCGGTCACGAGGAAGTCGTAGCGCTGGGCCCGCCCGAGCCCGGGCAGCGCCAGGCGCTCGAAGGCGCGGTCGAAGCGCCGCTCGGGGCTCCAGCCGGCCTCGCCGGCGAGCGCGGCGGCCTGGCCGCCGGAGCGCGCGGCCCACGCCCGGTAGGCCTCCAGCGCGGCCGCCGCGGCGCCGGCGTCGGCGACGCCGCGCGGGCCGGGCTCGGCGCCGGAGAGGTCGGGCGTCGCCCCGCTCGCCCAGCTCACGCGCCCGCCGGGCGCGGTGCCGAGCACCGCGGTCTGGAAGCACAGCCACAGGCCCTCCTCGCGGCTCGGGAGCCCGGCGGCCTCCCCGTAGACCCCGTGGGCGTCCGGGCCGGCCTCGAGCGCCGTCAGGCGGCCGGCGGCGCAGGCCAGCTCCTCGGCGAGCAGCGCCGCGTCGGCGGTCGCGTGCAGGCCCGGAGCGAGATCGCTGTGGAAGCCGTCGTCGGCGGCGCGGGCCAGGCGCCGCACGCGCACGTCGGCGCCGCCCGCCCGCCGCCGCGAGGTCCCGGAGCCGCGCCGTGGCCCCGCGGTGCGCGCCGGGGCCGGGCGCGCCGGGCGCGCGGCGTCGCGAACCTCGCGGGCGCGCTGCTTCGAGCAGATCGGGCACGTCGCCTCGAGGCGGCGGTGGCGGCAGAACGAGGTCACGCCGGGAGTCTAGGAAGCGGCGGGCGCGGCCGGCCGGGCGGCGCGCACGGGCGCGGCGGCGTCAGCCGAGCGGCTGGAGGCGGTCGCGGCGGGCCATCTCGTGCGTGAACGTCTCGAGCACGAGGATCCGCGCGAGGTCGCCGGCGTCGTCCTCGACGAACACGAGCCGGCGGTCCTGGGTCATCGCGAGCATGAGGGGTCTCCTGGCGGTCGGTGGGCGCCCTACGCGCCCCCACCAGGAGTACGTACCCCGCCCGGGCCGGGATGTTGCAGGCGCTCGAAGCCGCCGCCGAAGAGCGTGCCCAGCAGCTGCACGGCCGCCTTCACGTCGGGGCGCTCCTCGTCGAGCATCAGGAACCCGACCTCCAGACCCGCGCCCATGATCGCGGCCGCCATCAGGCGCGTGTCGTGCGGGGCCAGCACGCCGCGGGCCACCGCCGCCTCGAGGTCCTCGCGCAGCTCGAGCGTCCCGGCGCCGACCGAGGGCTCGTCGAACATCGCCCGCATCGTCCCGCCGTTGCGCCGCAGCAGCTCGAGCATCAGCGGGTCCTCGGCGAGGAAGCCGAAGTAGGCGCCGTAGGCGCCGGCGACGAACTCCTCGGGCGTCGTGGCCTCGCGCCGCGCGGCCTGGACCCGCGCGCGGGCCTGGACGGCGAAGTCCTCGACGATCTCCCGCAGGACCGATTCCTTGTCCGGGAAGTAGTTGTAGAAGGTGCCGCTGGCCAGGCCGGTGCGGCGGATGATGTCGCGCACGCTCGCCGCCCCGAACCCGAGCTCGGCGAACACCTCGCGGCCCGCGGCGAGGATCGCCGCCCGGTTGGCCGCCTTCGTCGCCTCGCGCTTGCCGCCGTTCGCGGGGGCCTCGGCGGCCGGGACGGAGCTCACGCGGCCGCCTCCTGCACCGCGGCCGCGCGCGCGGGCACCGGGAGGGCGTTCCCGCGCTCGCGCGCCCGCTCGGCCCCGCGCCGGCGCTCGCGGGCGAGGTGGAAGAGGTAGTCGTCGAAGTCGACCTGGATCGTGTGGCGCTTGGAGGCGACGTAGCGCTTCTGCATCGCCGCGAGGTCCTCGGCGATCTGGCGGCGCATCTCGACCTGCGACGGGGGCGCGTAGCCGCCGCCGAGGTAGTCGGCCACCCAGCGCCCCTGCGCCTCGGCGAGCGGCATCACCGCGCCGAGCGGCTGGAGCAGCCCGAGGAAGAAGACGTTCGGGATGTCCGGGTGGAAGACGCGGCGGAAGAGGTCGATCCGGTTGTCGGGCGCCGACAGGAAGTCCTCGTCGAAGAACGGGAAGGTGATCTTGTAGCCGGTGCAGTAGACGACGACGTCCGCGTGCACGCGCGTGCCGTCGGTGAACTCGACCTCGTCGCCGTCGAGGCGCGCGATGTTCGGCTTGACCTGGACCGCGCCGTGGGTGATCCGGTCGAGGATCCGCCCGGAGATCGTCGGGTGCGCCTCGCCGAACCGGTGGTCGGGCTCGGGCAGCCCGAACTGCTGCGGCGTGCCGATGTAGGCACGCACGAGCGTCTGGATCGCGCGCTGGCGGATCGCGAACGGGATCCGCGGGTCGTTCTTGAGGTGGTCGGTGGGCTTGCCGAACAGGTACTTCGGGAGGATCCAGGCGCCGCGGCGGGCGGCCAGGTACGTGTTCGCCGCGACGTACGAGGACTCGACCGCGATGTCCATCGCGCTGTTGCCCATCCCGAGCACCACCACGTCCTTGTCGTGCAGGAAGTCCGGGTTCATGTACGCGTGGGCGTGCATCTGGATCCCCTGGAAGTCCTCGCTGCCGGGGAACGCCGGCTCGGGCCAGCGCGGGTCCCAGTGGTGGCCGTTGGCCACGACGAGCGCGTCGAAGCGCTCCTGCTCACCGCCGTCGAGGGTCAGCGTCCAGACGCCGTCCGCGCCGCGCTCGGCGTGCTCGACCTTCGTCTCGAAGCGGATCCGCTCGCGCACGCCGAAGTGGTCGACGTAGTCGTCGAAGTACGCGGCGATCTGATCGTGGCGCGGGTAGTCCGGGTAGTCGGCCGGCATCGGGTAGTCCGAGTAGGCCATCCGCTGGCGCGAGGTGTTGATGTGCAGATCGCGGTAGCACGCCGACATCTCGTTCTTGTTCTCGTAGACCCAGTTGCCGCCGATGCGGTCGGAGGCCTCGAAGCAGGTGACGTCGAAGCCCTGCTCGGCCAGGGTCTTCAGGGCCGTGATGCCGGACGATCCGGCGCCGATGATCGCGACCTTCGGGAGGAGGGGTGCCATGGGGTGCTCGCTGGGTTCGGGGCGGGGGAGCCGAGAACCTAGCGAAAACGTGACGCAGGCGTCAACTTCGTGGCGCGCCGGGCGTCAGCCCGCCGC
>JALOLQ010000174.1 GCA_025455895.1 Solirubrobacteraceae bacterium | reverse complement strand
CAAGCTCCGGGGCGGCGCGGTGACCGGCCGCCACGTCAAGGACGGCTCGCTGTCCGCCCGGGACTTCGGCGGCGCGCTGCCCGCCGGGCCGGCGGGCCCGCCCGGCGCCTCCGGGCCCGCGGGCGCCCCCGGGGCCACCGGCGCGGCCGGGCCGCAGGGCGTCCCGGGGCCGTCCGGCGTCTCCGCGTACGAGCGCGTCCAGCGCTTCGCCGACATCGCGCCCGGCGCGACGCTCGTCGATGTCGTCGCGAGCTGCCCGGCCGGCAAGCGGCTCCTCGGCGGGGGCGGGGTCGTGCAGGACTCGAAGCTCCACATCACCTACCTGAACCCCCAGTCGAACGAGGTCTTCCGGCTGACCGCGGTCCTGCTCCCGGGTCAGACGATCACCTCGGCGTCCCAGGCCTACGTCGTCGCGTTGTGCGCCGAGGTCGGCTGATGGCGCTCCGCGGGCCGTCGCCGCCCGCGTCGTCAGCGGCTGACGCCCGACCCGCCCGCGCGCAGCGCGCGCCACGCGGCGTCCCCGAGCGCGCCCGCGGCCGCCGCCGGCGGGCGCTTGGCCTGCCCGCTCAGCCAGCCCCGCAGCAGCTCCTGCGCCGGGCCGAGCCAGACCGCGTACTGCAGGCGCGCGGGCAGCGCGACGATCTCGCCGTCCGCCGCGCGCGCATCCAGCCAGCGGTGGATCTCGGCGAGGAACGCGCGCTGCTCGCGGGCCGGCGGCGCCGCCTCCGGCTCGTCGGGGGCGGTGAGCATGAACCGCGCGAGCGCGGCGTGGCTCGTGCCCCACGCCAGGTGGGCGGCGACGCCCGCCCGGATCGCGGCGGGAGTGTCGGCGGCCTCGTCGAGCGCCGCGGCGAAGGCGGTGCGCCAACCGGTGAGCGCGCGGTCGCGCAGCGCGGCTGCGATCGCGGGCTTGCTCGGGAAGTGGTGGTAGAGGCTCCCGTTGCTCACGGCGGCCGCGCGCCGGACGTCGCTCATCGACACGGCGGCATAGCCGTCGCGGTCGAAGAGCTCGAGGGCGGCGTCGAGGATCCGGTCCGAGGTCGTCACCCCTCCAGCCTACGGAGAAGCCCTCTAGAGAAGTTCTCTAGTAGCCTCTCCGCCATGAAGCTCCCCGTCATCGACATGTGGTCGCCGATCGTCCCGGCGGCCGAGATCATCGACGAGCTCCAGGCCGGCTTCCCGGTCGAACAGCTCTCCTACCTGGAGGTGTTCACCGGCCGGAGCGTGAGCGCGGAGGAGTTCTCCGCGTACGCGGAGACGCTCCGGCGCAGCGACGACCAGCTGATCGCCGACCTCGACGAGGCCGGCATCACGCGCTCGCTGATCACCGGCTTCGACGAGCGCTCCACGTGCGGCGTGACGTTCGTGGCCAACGAGGCGGTCGCCGCGCTCGGCGAGCGCCACCCGGAGCGCTTCGTCTGCTTCGCCGGGGCGGACATCATGCGCGGGAGCGCCGCGCTGGCCGAGCTCGAGCACTGGGTCGGCGAGCGCGGCTTCCGCGGCCTCAGCCTGCGGCCGTTCCTCATCGGCGAGGTCGCCACGCACCGCGCGTACTTCCCGTTCTACGCCAAGTGCGTCGAGCTGGACATCCCGCTGAGCATCCACGCCTCGGCGAACTGGACCCGCACGCGCCGCTCCGAGCTCGGGCACCCGCGGTTCATCGACGAGGTCGCCTGCCACTTCCCCGAGCTGCGGATCATCATGAGCCACGCCGGCTACCCGTGGGTGCTCGAGGCGTGCCTGATCGCGCGCAAGCACCCGAACGTGTACCTCGAGCTCAGCGCCCACCGGCCGCGCTACTTCACCGCGCCCGGCGCGGGGTGGGAGCCGCTGCTGCGCTTCGGCGCGACGACGATCCGCGAGCAGGTGCTCTTCGGCACCGGCGCGTTCCTCATCAACCGCCCCTACGCCGAGCTGTGCGACGAGGCCCGGGCGCTGCCGCTCGCGCCCGAGGTGCTGCGGCTCTGGCTGCACGACAACGCGGCGCGGCTGCTCGGCTGACCGCGCCCCCGTCCGATCCGAACGAAGGAGTCTTCATGTCCTCTCCGTCCCGCACCTACGCGAACGTCACGTCCACCCTGGCCCTGTTCCTCGCTCTCGGGGGCGTGAGCTGGGCCGCCGCGACGCTGCCGAGGAACAGCGTCGGCACCAAGCAGCTCAAGCGCAGCGCGGTCACCTCGGCCAAGCTCCGGGGCGGCGCGGTGACCGGCCGCCACGTCAAGGACGGCTCGCTGTCCGCCCGGGACTTCGGCGGCGCGCTGCCCGCCGGACCGGCCGGACCCGCCGGGACGCCCGGCCCGCAGGGCCCGGCCGGCCGCGCCGGCGAGACCGGCCCGAAGGGCGACCCGGGGCTCAGCGGCTACACCTACGTGCAGAAGTTCTCGGACTACAACTCGAACTCGCCGAAGTTCGAGTTCGGCGTCTGCCCGGAGGGCACGAAGGCCATCGGCGGCGGCGCGTCGGCGGTCAACCCGGGCAGCGCCGCCCTCGCGGTCAGGGAGAGCCTGCCGGTCAGTGACGGCACCAGCTGGTACGTCGGCATGTACGAGACCACCGCCACCGCGGCGGAGTGGCGGATCGACGTGCGCGTGGTCTGCGCGAAGGTCGCGCCGTGAGGCGCCGGACCGCGACCTCGATGAGGCTCTACGTCTGCTGGAACGCGCGCCGCGGGCCGCTCGGCCATCCGTGCGGCGACGCCCGCCGCGCCCTGCGCGAGGCGGGCCACGATCCGGAGGTGGTCCGGGCCTACGGCCTGCGCCGGCTCCCGCGGGCGTTCAACCGCACGAGCGCCTGACCGGCGATCTCGCCGTCCCGGTCCTCGTGACGGACGACGGCGGGGTGATCGCCGGGTCCGAGCGGATCGTCGCCTGGGCGCGGGCCCATCCCGCGGCGCGGGTGCGCTGAGCCTGCGGGATTCCCCGATGCGCCCTCGGGCGCCGGCTGCGATGGTCGGGGTCCGTGCCCCTGATCGCCCTGATCCTCGGCGGGCTGCTCGCCGCGCTGGCGGCGACGGTCGCGGCGCTCGCCGCCGGCCTGCGGCGCCGCTCGCCGGCGGCGATGCGGACGATCCGCCGCTTCAACCGCGCCGTCGTGAACCCGCGGATGCTGAAGACGGCCGGGACGCCCGGCGCCTACGCCTCGGTGATCGAGCACCGGGGCCGGCGCAGCGGGCGCACCTTCCGCACGCCGGTCGTGGCCGGGCCGACCGACGACGGGTTCGTGATCGCGCTCGTCTACGGCGAGGCCTCCGACTGGCTGCGCAACGTGCTCGCCGCGGGGTCGGCCCGGATCACCCGCGAGGGCGAGACCTGGGACGTCACGGACCCGGAGGTCCTCCCGATCGGCGACCTGGCCGAGTGGTTCCCGGACAAGGACCGGCGCAGCTTCGCGCGCTTCCGGGTGGAGCGGTGCCTGCGGGTGCGGCGACGGGACGCCTCCGAAGGCTGACCCCCCGCGGCGAACCGGCCCCGGCGCCGCGGGTCTCGCGGGCCTCAGCGCTTCCTGCGCCGCTTGCGTTCCGCGTCGAGCGCCTCGCCCATCGCCGCGCCGAGCTGCCAGTCCTGGTGCATCCGTGCGCTCCAGGCGCGGTCGATCTCGGCCCAGCGCCCCGGCGGGACGCCCCGGGCGGCCGCGTACTCGTCGTAGTCGGAGGGCGCGACGCGGTCGACGCCGGTACCGACCTGCACGTGGGCCCACAGCTCGAGCGGGACGCCCTCGATCGGCGAGAGCCCATCGGCCGCCGCCACCGGCGGCGCCGGGAGCGGAGCGTCCCCGGTGGCGGCGAACGCCGACGGCCCCCGGGTCGCCTCGCGCGCCGCGAGATCGAGGGCGGCGGCGACGCTGCCGGCGGGCGCCGCGTCGTCGACGGTGCCCGCGCGCCCGGCTGCCTCGACGGCGGCCGCCGCCCAGTCGATCACGGCCCGCCGCGGGCGCTTCGGATCGCGGGCGGCAGGAAGCTCGGCACCGGGCACGGCGATCCAGGACGCGTAGAACGGAACCTCGAAGCCGCCGGACTCGAGGGTCGCGCCCGCCTCGTCGCGGAGGGTGAGGTCCCAGTTCATGGTCGGCATCCCGAGCGCGCTGCGGCGGGTCAGGCTCAGGAGGTGGACGCGGATCCGCTCCGGGTGCTTCAGAGCCCGTTGCTCCCGCGCGTCCGTCGCGCGGTCCCGCACGCCCGCCTCCGGCACGGTCCGGGACACGAGCTGCCCGTCGGCACCGTCGGCCTCGACGCCCCAGCGCCGGCCCAGCTCGGGCCAGTCGATGAGCGCCGCCCCGCCGGCCTGCGGCTCGGCGCGGACGGGGAGCTCGAGCCCGAGCCGGAGCCGGTGCTGGAAGCGCGCCGTGCCGAGCCGCATCCCGCTGACGGCCGGCTCGCCCAGGCCGCGCCGCTCGAGCGCGAGGAAGACCGCGGTGGTCGAGTCCTCGAGGCGCCGCTCGACGCCCGTGATGGTGGCGGTGGCCGGTTCCCCCTCGTGAAGGATGCGCTCCGCGCGCCTGGTGCCCCTCGGGTTGACGTGGTCCCACTCCTGCAGCGCGGCACCGCGCCCGTTCAGCGCATCGAGCGCCCGGTTCAGCATGCCCATGTGGATGGCTCCCCTCTGCGGGGACTCTCCCGTGGAGGGCCGGTTCGCGCAAGGGCGCTCGCCCTGGTGCGCCAAGTGGCCCGAGATCCCCCGCGACACGGATAGGCTCCCGCCACCCGACCGGAAGGTGGCCCGTCGTGCCCCGTCGTTCCCTGGCCGTCCTGGCCGCCGCGCTCGTCGTCGTCCTGCTCGCCGCCGCCCCCGCCGCGGCCGGGCCGCTGGGCGCGCTGACCCAGCGCGCGGGCCAGGACGCCTGCATCTCGAAGACCGGCAGCGGTGAGGGGACGGCGGGCGCCTGCCGGACGGACGCCGACCTGTTCGGGGCGGCGACGCTGGCGATGGCGCCCGACGGGCGCTTCGTCTACGCCGCCGGGACGTCGGACGACTCCACCACCGACCCCGGCGTCGTGATGTACGCGCGCGACCAGCAGACGGGCCTGCTCAGCGTGCCGGCGGGGACGCGGTGCTGGCAGGCGCAGGGTGCCCGGGGCTGCGCGGACCTGCGGGGCCGGATCGCCGGCGACGGCGCGGGCGCGCTGGTGATCAGCGCGGACGGCCGGTCGGCCTACGGCGTGAACGCGTTTCCCGGCATCCCCGCGACCGAAGGTCTGCTCGTCTTCTCCCGCGACCCGGTGACCGGGGCGCTGAGCCAGCTCCCGGGGACCGCCGGCTGCCACTCGCCCACCGGGCTCGGCGAGGAGGGCCCCGGCGCCTGCACCCCCAGCCGCGCGATGGACAGCCCGAGCTACGCGCGGATCAGCGCGGACGACCGGTTCGTGTACGTGACCGACGACAACTCGGTGGGCGTGCTCGCCTACGCGCGCGATCCGCAGACCGGCGCGCTCACGCAGCTCCCGGGCGTCGACGGCTGCATCACGAAGGACGGGTCCGACGGCAGCGATCCCGACCGCTGCCGCAAGGCTCCCGCGTTCGTGTCCGACGCCGTCGGCCCGCTCGCGATCACGCCCGACGGCCGCCACGCCTACCAGGCCGAGCCGAACGACCGCGTGCTCGTGTTCGAGCGCGATCCGCAGACCGGCGTGCTCTCCGCCCCGGCCGGCGCCGGAGCATGCATGAGCCAGGACGGCAGCGGCGGGGCCTGCGCGGACGGCCGCGCCCTCCTGTCCCCGCAAGGCCTGGCGATGGGGCGCGACGGCCGCACGCTGTACGTCGCGTCGTCCTTCGTTCCCGCGCAGGGCGTCGCCGCCCTGCGCATCGACCCGGCGACCGGCGCGCTGAGCCAGCTCCCGGGCGCGGCCGGCTGCGTGACGCAGAACGGCGCCGACGGCGACGGCCCCGGCACCACGTGCGGCACGGGCCAGGCGCTGGAGGGCTCCAAGAGGCCGGCGCTCAGCCCCGACGGCCGCACGCTCCACGTCTTCACCAACACCGGCCTGGCCCTGTTCGACGTGGACGTCGCGAGCGGGGCGCCGGCGCAGCTCGCCGGCGTCGACGGCTGCGTGACGCAGTCCGGCGCGGGGTCGGGGCCCGGGACGTGCACGGACGGCCTGTTGGTGGCGGGCCGCGGCGAGCTGGCGTTCTCGCCCGAGGGCGGGGACGTCTACCTGGCCACCGCCGGCACGCCGCCGGGAGTGGCGCTCTTCGCGCGCGAGGCGGCGCCGTTCTGCCGCCCCGTCTCGGCGACGACGCCGTTCGGCACCCCGGTCGCGCTGACCCTCAGCTGCGCGGACCCGAACGGGGACCCGGTGCTCAGCCGCCAGGTCGAGACGCCGCCCGCCGGCGCGCTCGGGCCGATCGGCGGCGACGGCGTCGCGGCCTTCACCCCGGCGGCCGGCTTCTCGGGGCTCGACCGCTTCACGTTCTCCGCCACGAGCGCCAGCGGCACCGGCGCCCCCGCGACGGCCACGGTGAGCGTCGGCGCGTCCCCCGCGGTCCCGCCGCCCGCGCCCGGTCCGGCGGCCGCCGCGCCGGACACGGTGAAGCCCGTGGCCCGTCTGCGCAGCGCGCGGATCACGCGCCGCGGGGTGACGCTCGTCGTGGGCCTGTCCGAGCGCGCGACGGTGTCCGCGACGCTCAGCGGCCGGCTCGGGAAGGCCCGGCGCCCGGTCACCCTCGCCACCGGCCAGGGCCGGCGCGCGACGGCCGGGACCGTCACGCTCGCGCTCAAGCCCGCCGCACGCACCCGCCGGGCGCTGCTCGGGCTCCGCGGCCGGGCGCTGACGCGCTTCCGCGGCACGCTGCGGCTCGTGGCGACCGACGCGGCGGGGAACCGGGCGACGACGGCGGTCGGGGCCGTGCGGCTGCGCCGCTGACGCGGGCGGCCGGGTGCCGATAGGCTCGGCGCCGTCCGAGGCGGGGGGTGAGGACACACTGGCGCTCCCGGCCGAGATGACGCCCTCGCTCCAGACGGAGGTCTTCCCGCAATGATGCGCCTGCTCCGGTACCTCTCCGCCGCCGCGCTCGCGACCCTCGTCGTCGCGGCGCCCGCGGCCCACGCCGCGACCACGACGTTCGGCGCCACCCTCGAGGCGGTGACCCCGAACAGCGACCCCGCCAAGACCTGCTCCGCCGGCGCGTGGTGGTACGCCGAGCAGGGCGTGCTGCTGAACCCCGTTCCGAGCGGCGACCGCGGCTCGTGCCAGTTCACGGCGTCAGGCTTCTTCAACGGGCAGGTCTTCGGCCTCGCGGCGCCGGCCTCCGGGACCGTCACCGCCGCGCGGATCAAGGTCGGCAGCATCACGGGCCCGATGCGCATCAACGTCGTGCGCACGCTCTTCCAGCAGACGGGCAACGTCGGGAGCCCCCTGCCCTCGACGCCGTTCCTCCAGCGGTACGGGCCGACGTTCACGCCGCAGGCCAACGCGGTCACGACGGTCCCGCTCGATCTCAAGGTCGGGGCGCAGGCGACGCCGGACCCGACGGACACGTCGACCGTCGCCGGAACCGACTGGCTGGCGATCGAGGTCCTCGCGCCGGACGTCCCCGTGCCGCTCGTTCCCTACCCGAACGGCACGTTCTTCGCCGCGTTCCCCGGGCCGACCGCCGCCGGCGTCCCCGCCCCCAGCCCCAACCCGCTGCCCAACTACGGCCAGCTGAACTACGTCGTCGCGATGAACGCCGACCTCGTGACCGGGGGCGGGACGACGCCCGGACCGGCGACCGGGGGCAAGCCGACGCCCGCACCGACCGGGGGCGCCAAGGTCGGCCTCCGAGCGACGACGGCGCAGGTCGCCGGAGGCCGCGCGCTGCTCGACCTCGTCTGCCGGGCGGCGGACTGCGCCGGCACCGTCACCCTCCGGCCTGCGGCGGGCGCGGCGGCCAGGAGCGCCACGACCTACGGCAGCGCGCGGTTCTCGCTCAAGGCCGGCGCGCGCGCGAAGGTGCGCGTCACGCTGAACCGCAGGGGCAAGCGCCTGCTCGTCCGCAAGCGCCGGGCGAAGGTCCGCGCGGTGGTGGCGCTCGCCGGCGCGCCGGGTCCGGTGTCGCTCGCCGTCACGCTCCGACGCTGACGTCGGTCCAGCCGCCGGCTCGGACCGGCTGCGGCCCGAGCGCGGGGCGCGCCGTCAGCGCCCGGCGAAGAACTCCAGCTCCGCCCCGCCCAGCGGGGTGGCCGCCGGCGCGCCGTGAAGGTATTCGGCGGCGATGGCGCCCCAGTCGGCGCCGGCGCGCAGGTGCGACAGGACGACGGCGACGATCCCGTGCATACGTCGGATCAGCATCGATTCGGGCGGCAGGGTGAACTGATTGATCTGCTCGCGGATCTCGGCGCGCTGCTCAGCGTCGGGCGGCTCACGATCCGGATCGCTCCGGCGGTGCTCCGGTCCGAAGCGGCGTCCGCCCGGCACGGCATACCAGCCGATCGCGAAGCGCATCAGGCGCAGCGCCCACGACGCATCGACGGCGTCCGCACGCTCGGCCGGCAGGTAGCCGCCCGCGTGCAGCGCGGACTTCAGCGCGGCCGCGTCGTCGTCGCGGACGGCCGCGGCGATCGCCCGCTCGCGGTCCAGCCGGCCGGGGCCGATCTCGTGCAGCAGGCCGAAGTCCAGGAAGCAGACGCGCCCGTCGGGGCAGAGCAGATAGTTGCCGGGATGCGGATCGCCGAGCGCGATCCGGTCGCGGTAGAGCAGCCCGAAGAAGAAGCGGAAGACGATCTCGCCGTAGCGGTCGCGGACCGCCTCGTCGGCCCGCCGCACCGCCTCGAACCGCTCGCCCTCGACGTACTCCGACACCAGCACGCGCCGGGTCGAGAGGTCGGCGTGCACGTGCGGCACGCGGGCGAACGGGTGGCCGCGCATCAGGCGCTCGACGCGCCGGTGGCTCTGCGCCTCGAGCTCGTAGTCCAGCTCGCCCGCGATCCGCTCGCGCAACTCCGCCGCGAGCGCCTTTGCGTCGAGTCCGGGCGCGAGGCGCTTCACGAGCGGCAGCAGCAACGTGGCGTTGCGCATGTCCGTCTCGACCGCCTCCGCGACGCCCGGGTACTGGATCTTCACGGCGACGTCGGCGCCGTCCACCGTCCGCGCGCGATGAACCTGCCCGATCGACGCCGCCGCGAAGGCCCGCTCGTCGAAGTCCGAGAACGACCGGCTGAGAGGGCCGCCGAGCTCCCGGCACAGCAGCTTCTCGAGGTCGGCGAACGCGACCGGCGCCACGTCGTCGCGCAGCGCCGCGAGCCGGCGCTGCAGGTCGTCCTGCTGGTCCTCGGGCAGGCCGTCGAAGTCCACCATCGAGATCATCTGGCCGACCTTCATCGCGGCCCCGCGCATCTGTCCGAGCTGCTCGACCAGTTGCCGGACGAGCGTCCCGGTCTGGTCGCGCTCGGCGGCGGCGGCGCGTTCGGGACTGCGGACGCGATTGGCGGTGCGCATCCCGGCCCAGCGCAGGCTCTGGCCCGTCACCAGGCGGCCGACGCGGGCGGTCCGCTCGATCCGCCCGGTGGGCAACCGGCCGGCCGCGGACGGCTGCTCCTCGTCCTCGTCGCCCATCGAGCGAGACTAGCGAGCGACCTCAGCAGCGTCCGGGTCCGGCGCCAGGCCGCGCAGCGCCTGCTGCACCAGCTGACCTGCGAGCGCCTTCGTGAGTGGCAGGTGGCGCGTCATGAGCCGGTAGTACAGCGGGCCGTAGATCAGGTCGATCGCGAGGTCGGGATCGACGTCGGCGGCGATCTCGCCGCGCTCCTGGCCGCGTTCGATGAGGGCGCGGGCCTCGGCGCGGCGGGGCCCCAGGTAGCGTGCGTTGATGGCGATGAGGGTGTCGGGGTCCGACTGGGCTTCGGCGAGGAGTTCGGCCATCACGCGTCCGGGACGCCCGCGCATGAAGGTGATCACGCGGGCGATCTGCCCGGTCAGCACCTCGGCGGTCGGGCCGTCGCCGACGTACCGCACGTCGTCGCGGACCTGGCGCAGGACGGCATCGACGGCGAGCGCGGTCTTGTTGGGCCAGCGCCGGTAGATCGTCGGCTTGCTGACGCCGGCTCGCTGCGCGACCGCCTCGATCGTGAGGTCGCGGACGTGCGCGTGCTCGAGCAGCTCCCAGGCCGCGTCGAGCGCCGCGTCGTCGATGCCCGCTCGCCGGGGGCGGCCGCGGCGTCGGCTGTCGGTGGGGCTCGGCATGGCTTGACAGATGCTACCGATGTATTTACGTTACGTAGCGTAAACGTCTACTGACGTTGAAGGAGGCTTGGACGTGACCGGCGCAACAGGCAACGCACTCGTGACGGGAGGGTCGGCGGGCATCGGCGCCGCGGTCGCCGAGACGCTCGCGCTGCGCGGCATGAGCGTCACGATCGCCGCCCGCAACGCGGCGGTGGCGGAGCAGACCGCCGCTCGGATCGGCCGCGCCACCGGAACGCCCGTCGCGGCGATCCCGGCCGACCTGTCGCTGATGACGGCGGTCGGCGATCTCGCCGAGGCCTTCCTCGCCGCGAACGACGGGCTCGACGTGCTCGTCCACAGCGCCGGCGGCATGCACCCCGATCGCGTCGTGACCGGCGAGGGTGTCGAGCTGACGTGGGCGACCCACGTGCTGGGCCGCCGGTACCTCGACGAGCTCCTGATCGGCTCGATGGCCGGCCGTGACGCCGGGATCGTGCACATCTCCGGCGGTGGTGCCGTCAGGAAGGATCTCGATGTCGAGAATCTCCAGGGTGAGCGCCGGTACTCGGCCGTCGGCGCGATCAACACGATCTCGATCGCCAACGATGTCCTCGCGGCCGAGGTCGCCGCGCGCCACCCAGGGGTGCGGTCGTACGCCTACGGGCCCGGTCCGGTCCGCGGGACCGGTCTGACGGCGCAGATGCGTGCGCCGGTGCGCGCGGCGGTCGCGGTGCTCAGCCGCGTCAAGGGCAGCACGATCGACGCCGCGGCGGCCGATGTCGTGGCTCTGGCGACCGGCTCCCTGCCGTCCGGGCTCTACCAGCGCCGGCTCAAGCGCATCGACCCGACGACCTACGTCGCAAGTGGCAGCGAGCGCCGCGCGATCTGGGACATCGCCGACCGCCAGACCAGCGCGTGCCTGGCGTGAGCCCCGGCCAGAACCCCGCGATGGTGGGCCCCGGGCACGGCGAGCCGGTGCGCGGGAACGCGGCGGAACAGCTCGAGCGCGCGGCCCGTGACACGTGACCGCGGCATCCATCCCCGACGGCACGAGGAACACGCATGACACGGTCGCAGCTCACCGACCCGCTCACGCTCCCCTGTGGGCTCACGCTCCCCAACCGGCTCGGGCGCGCCGCGATGACCGAGTCGCTCGCCGACCGCCGCAACGCGCCGCAACGCGCCGGGCCCTCGCCACGAGCGCCTGTATCGCACGACCGCCGCCGGTGGCGCGGGGCTCGTGCTGACGGGGAACGCGATGGTCGACCGCGCACACCTCGAGCGTGCGCGCAACGTCGTCGTCGATGCGGCGACCGACGCGGACGCACTGCGGCGCTGGGCGCTCAGCGCGCGGGGCGCCCCGACGCTCGTCCAGCTGGCCCACCCGGGCCGCCAGGTGACGCGGTACGTCCAGCCGCATCCGGTGGCACCGTCGCCGGGCCCGGCGCTGGCGCTCGCCGGCGGCCTCTACGCCGCGCCGCGTGGGCTCACGGTCGCGGAGATCGGGGAGGTGCGCCGGCGATTCGTCGATGCCGCCGTCCGCGTCGTCGATGCGGGCTTCCCCGGGATCGAGCTGCACGCTGCCCACGGCTACCTGCTGTCGAGCTTTCTCGACCCGCAGACCAACCGGCGAGGCGACGACTACGGCGGCGACCTCGACGGGCGCGCGCGGCTGCTGCTGGAGATCGTCCGCGACCTCCGCGCGGCGCTGCCGGCGTCGGCCCTCGCGGTCAAGGTCGACGCGCGCGACGGCGCCGAGCGCGAGCTCGCCGACCTCGGCATCCGGCTGCAGGACGCCGGGATCGACCTCATCGAGGTCTCCGGGGGGAACTACGAGCGCCCGGTGATGACCGGCTTCGACGAGGACGGGCAGGAGGTGGCCTCCGAGCACGAGTCACCGTTCTGGAACGCCGCGGCCGAACTGTCCGCCGCGGTCGAGGTCCCGGTGATGCTCACCGGCGGGTTTCGCACGCGCTCGGAGGTCGATCGCGCGCTGGCTGCGGGCGTCTGCGACATGGTCGGGGTCGGGCGCCCGCTCGCGGTGCGGCCGTCGCTCGCGGGGCGTTTCGTCCGCGGCGAGGTCGAGGAGCTGGATCGGCCGGCTCCGCGGCTGGGCGGCCCCGCCGTCGTGCGCCGGCCACTCGCGGCGGCCGCCAACGCGGGCTGGCACCGTGTCCAGATCACCCGCACCGCCGGCGGGCGCTCGCCGCTGCTGCGACTCCCCGCGCTGGCCGCAGCGATCGACTACACGGCGGTCGACGCCGCACAGGCGGCCGTCGAGCGGCGCGCCCGGCTGAAGCTCGCCGCTGCGGCGCCCGCGCGGGGCGCGGGCGCCGGGTGAGCGG
>JALOLQ010000173.1 GCA_025455895.1 Solirubrobacteraceae bacterium | reverse complement strand
CGATCTCGTCCTCACGCTCCTCGTCGCGGGCGCGGCGCCGGCGGGCCGGGCGCTCCTCCTCGGCGGGAGCCTCCTCGGTCTCGGCCTCGGCGGCGGGCGCCTCGGCCTCCTCGGCCTTCGCGCGCGAGCGGCCGCGGCCGCCGCGGGTGCCGCGCTTGCGGGCGGGCTTGGCCTCGGCCTCGGCCTCGGCGGGCGCCTCGGCCTCGGCGGGCGCCTCGACCTCCTCGCCGCCCTGGCGGGCGATGATCGCGTCGATCAGGTCCTCCTTGCGCAGCCGGCGGAAGCCGTCGAGGCCGAGCTCGGAGGCGATCGTGTGCAGGTCGGCGAGCGGGCTGGACTCGAGCGCAGCGCGAGAGAGCACGGACATGGGGAACTCCTTCTGTGGTGTGGCAGGTCGTGGGCGACCCGGGCGCGTGGTGGCAGCGCCCGGTGACCCGATGCGCCCCGCACGCTAGCGCGATCGGCGCGCGCGGGTCAGCCCGCGGGCGGCGCGGAGGCCCGGATCCACTTCAGCGCGTCGTCGCCGGGATCGGGATCGGGCACGGGGTCGAGCCCCTCCAGGACGCGCCAGACCTTCAGGTGATCGACGGCGGCGGCGACGTCGTGGACGCGCACGATCGCCGCGCCGGCGGCGACGCCGTGGGCGAGCGCCGCGAGCGTGCCCGCGAGGCGCTCGTCCGGGGCTCGCCCGGTGATCGCCCCGATGAGGTACTTGCGCGAGACGGGCAGCAGGATCGGCCGCCCGAGCGCGTGCAGGACCCCGAGCGCGCGCAGCACCTCGGCGCTCTCGGCGGGCGTCTTGGCGAAGTCGGGCCCCGGATCGACGATCAGCCGCTCCTCGGGCACGCCGCGGCCGATCGCCAGCGCCAGGCGCTCGCGCAGGAACGCCTCGACGTCCTCCACGACGCGCCCGCCGTAGTCGGCGAAGTGCTCCTGCTTGGGCGCCGCGCGGGTGTGCATGACGACGAGCGCCGCGCCGGTCTGCGCGCACACGTCGGCCAGCCCCGGGTCGGCCAGGCCGCTGACGTCGTTGAGGATCCCCGCGCCGGCGGCGATCGCCGCGCGCGCCACGGCGGGCTTCCAGGTGTCCACCGAGACGAGCACGCCCTCGGCGGCCAGGCGCTCGATCAGCGGCACGACCCGCCCGGCCTCGACCTCGGCGGCGCTGACGCCGGTGTACGTCACGCCCGATTCGCCGCCCACGTCGATCAGGTCCGCGCCGTCGGCCACGAGGGCCATCGCGTGGTCGAACTGCCGCGCGGTGGTGTCGAGCCGTACGCGATCGGAGAACGAATCGGGGTTCGCGTTGACGATCCCCATGACGAGCGGGCGCCCGCGCTCGATGCTCAGGCGGCGGCCCGCGACGTCCAGGGGCGGCAGGAGGGTGCTCACGAGACGGGTACGTAGCGCAGGAACAGGTGGTGCTCGGCGCGCAGGACGTCCTCGAGGCGCAGCGCGACCGGCGGATCGAACACCGGCCCGTGCAGCACGCTGCGCCCCTCCCCCGCGACGAGCGCCGGGGCGAGCGTCAGCACGAGGTCGTCGACGAGCCCCTCGGCGATCAGCGCGTGCAGCAGCGACGGGCCGCCCTCGGTGAGCACGACGCGCGCGCCGGCGCCCGCCAGATGCTCGAGCGCGGCCCGCCCGGTCAACGCGCCCGGGGCGAACCGGGCGACCTCGAGGTCGGCGCCGGCGCTCGCCAGCGGCGCCTCGGACTCGGTGAGGACGAGCATCCGCGTCTGCGGCTCGGCGAGCAGCGGCACGTCCGCCAGGCGCGGGTCGAGGCGGCGCGAGATCGTGGCGACGAGCGGCTCGGGCGCGCGGCCGCGCGCGGTGCGGCGCTCGCGCTGGTGGGCGTCGAGCACCGTCGCGTAGCCCTCGGCGATCAGCGTCGAGGGGCCGACGAGCAGCGCGTCGGCGGCGGTGCGCAGCTCGCGCAGCACCGAGCGGTCGGCCGGGCTGCCGAGCCCGCTCGCGCTGCCCTGCACGGTGGCACGGCCGTCCGCGCTTCCGACCATCGCGGCCACGAGCCGCGGCCGGCCGGAGCGGGCCGGCTCGTCCCACAGCCCCAGGCGCTCGCAGAACGCGGCCGCGGTGGTGTCCGCGGCGCCGGGCTCGAGGGTCTGGAGCGCGGGCTCGTCCATCGGCCCGCGCAGCCTACCGGCGGGCCCGCGCGCGCTTCTTCGGCTTCTTCGCCGCCTTGATCGTGATCACGCGGCGCAGCACGGTCGCGTTGCCGGCGTTGTCGCGCGCGCTGGCGCGCAGCGTGAAGCGCCCGCGGCGGAAGACCTTCGGGAACGTCGCGACCTCGCCGGCGAGCGCGACGGCGGGCGAGCGGTCGCCGAAGTCCAGGCGCACCTGCTTGGGGCCCGATCCGAGCGGCGGGGGCTCCTCGACGCTCTGCACGGTGATCTTCAGGGGCCGGCCGGCCTGGCGGCGGCCGCTGATGCGCAGCTGGACCTCGGGCGGCGTGCTGTCGATCCGCAGGTTGCGCGTGGCCGAGCGGGCGACCTGGCCGCGACGGTCGGTGGCGATCACCTGCCAGGTGTGGGTGCCGTCCGGGATCGGCAGCGGCGGGACCAGCGACGCGGCGCCGGTCGTCGCCAGCGGCTGCCCGTCGAGCAGCACCTGGTAGCTCATCCCGCCGCTCCACACGTCGAAGGCCGGCGACCAGGCCAGCGGGGCGCGCGCCGCGCGCCGCCAGTTCGTCGTGGTGGTCCCCGCGGGCGCGCCGGGTGCGCGGTCGTAGGCGGCCACGACGAGGCGGCGGTCGGTGTCGGTGCCCTGGATGAAGGCGATCACCGCGTCGCCGGCGCGGTTGACGTCCGCGTCGAGCCCCGCGGCGGGGTCGACCGGGCCGAGCGCCGGATCGCTGAGCGCGGTGTCGGCGCCGAACGGCGGCGCGACCGGCAGCGCCGGGTCGTCCTCGAGGATGCGGGCGCGCACGCCGGCCGGGGCGCCGAGGCTCGCGGCCTGGTTCCAGGCGACGATCGCGTCGAAGTTCTCCGCGGCCGCGGCCACCGGGAGCGCCGCCACGCCGCTCGCGACGCCGAGCGCGGTGACGGCGCCGGGCGTGTCGTCGCGGATCACCGAGGCGACGACGGTGCCGCCCGGGGTCTCGACCGTCGCGAGCCCCTGCCCGCGCCCGTTGACGCCGGTGCGCGGCGCGCCGACGGCGCCGCTGGGCGGGGCGCCGTCGATCGCGAACGGCGGATCGAACGCCGAGCCGCGCAGGCGGCGGATCAGCCCGCGGGTCACGGTGCCGCCGGCGCCGTCGTCGAGCGCCTGGCGGACGGCGACCCAGGCGTAGGAGGAGTCGTCCTCGAAGCCGACGTCGGGGGTGTCGGCGGCGCCGCCCGTGCGGCCCTCGAAGCTCGCGACGCTCGCGTCGGCGACGACGGCCGAAAGGCGCTCGCGCACGAGGCGCCGCGCGTAGACGCGGGTCACGCCCGCGCCGTCCGGCTCGCCCCAGACGACGAGGCCCGTGCCGTCGGCGGAGGCCGCCACGCGCGGGCGGCGGGCCGGGCCCGCGCCGGCGACGCGCGCCGGGTCGGCGTCCGCGGCGCCCGCGTAGCTCTGGAAGGCGGCGGTGCGGCGCGGCAGGTACGCGGCGCGGACGTCGCCGTTCTCCGTCCAGGCCGCGTAGGCGACGCCGGTCGGGGCCATGTCCACCACCGGATCGGCGGCGCCGGCGCCGCCGATCTGCTGGGGAGCCCCGAACGGCTGCGTCGCGTCGGGACGGACGCTGGCGTACACGCCGGCGGCGTTCGCGAACACCGCGACGACGCGCCCGCCGTCCGAGGCGGCGACCGCGGGCCGGCCGATCAGCGCGGGCAGCCCGCCGTCGAGGCGGCCGCCGGGGCCGGGGACGCCGGCGTCCGCCAGCGCGAGGAACGCGTGGTCCTCCCCGCCGTCGCGGCGCACGTAGGCGATCGCGGCGCCGCCGTCGCGGGCGACGTCGACCTCGCCGAGCGCGCGCACGTCGGCGCTCGGGCCGTCCACGGGGACGCCCGGAGCGAAGATGCCCGCGGGGCGCTGCGCCTGCGCGGGAGCCGCGCAGGCGAGGGCCGTCAGGGCGATGGCCGCGGTCAGGCCGCGGCGCAGCGTCATCCGTGCCGCCGAAGTCACGAGTGCCGTCAAGGGTACGCAGCGGCCGGGGCGCCCGCGACGATTCCCTCGGCGGCGGCCTCGGCCAGGAACGCCTCGGCCTCCGCGGCGGTGCGCGCCTCGTCCCAGCCCAGCTCGCCGCCCATCGCCTGCGCGACCCGCCGGGCGGCGGCGCCGTCCGGCGCGGCGACCTCGCGCGCGGCGAGCAGCGCCAGGCGGGTGCGGCGCAGCAGCGCGTCCCCGACGGTGCGCGCCTGCTCGCGGCGCGCGGCGTGGCAGGTCCGCGGCGGCGACGGCCTGTCCGAGCGGGATCTCGTGCGTGCGGCACGGCGCGTCGCGCGCCTCGCGCTCGACCATCCGGTCCACGGCCATCTTCGCCATCCGCCGCCAGGTGGTGAGCTTGCCGCCGGTGATCGTGATCATCCCGCTGCTCGTCTCGTAGAGCTCGGCCTTGCGCGAGATGTCGACCGACTTCTTCGGGTCGCCGGTGGAGATCAGCGGCCGCACCCCGGCGAACGCGCCGGTGACGTCGGCCGCGGTGAAGGCGGTCCCGAAGAACGCGTTGGCGGCGTCGAGCAGGTAGGCGACGTCGCTGCCGGCGGGCTGCACGTGGTCGAGGTCGTCCTCGTCGTAGTCGTTGTCGGTGGTGCCGATGAGCGTCGAGCCGAGCCACGGCAGCGCGAAGATCGAGCGGCCCTCGCCGGCCGGGACGATCGCGCCGTCGACGAGCGGGATCTGGCCGGCGGCGAGCGTGATGTGGGTGCCGCGGCTCGGCGCGATCCGGGGCACCTCGGCCTCGTCGTGGAGCTCGCCGGGGCGGATCCGGTCCGCCCAGACGCCGGTCGCGTTGATGACGTTCGCGGCGCGGATCTCCAGCGCCTCGCCGCTCTCGGCGTCCCGCACCGCGACGCCCGCGGCGCGGCCGCCCTCCTCGATCAGCCCGGTGACGAGCAGGCGGTTCGCACACACCGCGCCGAAGCGCTCGGCCTCGGCGAGCACGGTGAGCACGAGCCGCGAATCGTCCGTCTGGCAGTCGTAGAAGAGGTAGCCGGAGGTCGGCTCGCGCCCGGCGAGCGCCGGGAGCCGCTCGACCACCTCCTCGCCGGAGATGATCCGGTGGCGCTCGGGCGCCCAGTCGGCGAACCCGTCCTCGGCGTCGTCCGCGCGCCGCCGGCGCCCGCGCAGCTTGTCCACGGACATGACGTCGTAGAGGTTCAGCCCCACCCCGACGAGCCGGTCGAGCTTCTCGCCCTCGAACGCCGGGACGACGATCGGCAGCGGCTTCACGAGGTGCGGCGCGAGCTTCACCATCAGCTGGCGCTCGAGCAGCGCCTCGCGGACGAGCCCGAGATCGAAGTTCTGCAGGTAGCGCAGCCCGCCGTGGACGAGCTTCGACGAGCGGCTCGACGTGCCCGAGGCGAAGTCGGCCTTCTCGACCAGCGCCACGGCGTAGCCGCGGCTGGCGGCGTCGAGCGCCACGCCGGCGCCGGTGATGCCGCCGCCGATCACGACGACGTCGAACGGCTCGGAGACGAGGGCGGCGAGGGCCTGGTCGCGGCTGATCATCGCCCGCGCAAGGCTACCCGCCGGGTCAGCGGGTCCCCGTGCGGGGCCGATCCGGCTCCCAGGCCTCGCGCTCGCGGTCGAACGCGTCCCAGTCCACCGCGAGGCCGCCGGGTCCCTCGTCGGGGTCGGTCGGCCGCCGCGGGCCGCCCCCGCCGCCGCCCTCGTCGTCGCCGCCCTCGCCGCCCGGCGCGCGCAGCAGGTACGCGGCGCCGGCGAACAGCAGGACGCCCGCCGAGACGACGAGCAGGCCGATCTCGGGCGCGCGGATGGCGAGCGCGCCGACGCCGAACGGCACGGTCAGCAGGCCGAGGCCGAGCAGCAGCATCGTCAGCACCGGGCGCGGCCGGCGCGCCGGCGAGCCGAAGAAGCCGTAGACGAGCGCGCTGACCATGAGCGTCATCAGCCCCACCACGGCCGGCACCGGCAACAGCATCGCAACGAGTCCCATCGCGGAGCCCCAACCGTACGCCTCCACGCCCCCGCTGTCACCCCCGCAGGCGCGCCAGAGACAGCGGGCGACAGGCGGGCCGCGGCGGTGACCGCTCCGCGCCGCAGCCGGCCCGGCGGCCACGCCGGCCGCCGGGACCGCCATGCGGGCTGCGCTTCATCACGACGTCGCAAGCGCCGTCGTGTCCTGCCAGGGGGCCGTTGACGGGAACCACCCTCGGCCGGGCCTTTCGCTCGAGGGAGTGGGACGCACCGAGCGAGCGGCGGCCCGCCGCCGCTCCTGACGAGCGCGCACGGCGGCGTCACGCCGTGGGAACT